>NZ_JIAK01000016.1 GCF_000620765.1 Desulfovermiculus halophilus DSM 18834 | reverse complement strand
GCGGTCTTTTATGGACACCAGAGCATCCAAAGCGGTTTCCACGCAGCGCGTGGAAGGATAAGTGGAACTGCATCTATCAGAGTTTGCCGTCTCTTCTGTGTGCCGTGAACGGCAGGCCCGCACATTTTCTTGGTCCCGCCAAAAGGGGGAAACCCGGCACTCACGTGTATGATACGCTCACTCAAACAGAAAGTAGAGAACTGCACGTGAGTAGCCGGGAGGGGGCAGGGATCCCCCTTTGGCGGGGCTTAGAAAATACCGGGCCGAAAGTGGGCACACAGAAGAGATGGCAAACTCCAAAAATCCACAGGCTACGTCGAAGAACCGATAAAGAATGCTGGACATTAAAGTAAGGAGACACAGATATGGCCGGAATATTTAAGGCCAACGACATAGTCCGGGCCGCTGTGGAAGCGGAGAAAAAAGGAAAAGAGTTCTACGAATGCCTGGCCGGCAGGGTGGGGGATGAAAAGATCAAGGCCCTGTTTACTGATCTGGCCCAGGAAGAGCTGAAGCATAAAGATATCTTTCAGGCCCTTTTGGACCGCCTGGAACCGGTGGAGGTTCCAGCCTACTCGGATCAGGAGGAGTACGATCAGTATTTCGATGCCCTAATCAACTCTCACATGCTCTTTTCCTGTGGCTGGGGGGAGGTCATGCTCGATCAGGTGCGTACTGAGCAGGAAGCCCTGAAGTTGGCCATGAACTTTGAGCGCGATTCCCTTCTGTTCTTCAAGGAAATGAAGGAATTTGTTCCGGCAGGAGAGCGAAAGATCATCGACCAGTGCATTGAGGAGGAGCGTAAGCACCTGGTCAGGCTGAAGCAGATGATGCCGGCCTGAATGGTCCTCCTGTATGGACTGATGCCGGCTCGTCTCTGGTTCTCCGCATTGATCAACGGCCCGCGTTTAGATCCGCTGAACGCGGGCCGTTGATCATTCATTGAGATTGCCCTGGACATCAAACTGCATTTCCCGGGTCCGCCCCAGGATGGAGCAATGGTGTGGGAGCTGGGCCAGCAGAGCCGGAGAGGCCTGGAGCCTTTGCAGATGCAGGGTGTCCTGGATGCGGACCACGCGTACTGACTCCTGAGTCCAGTGCCCCAGGGAGTCCAAAGCGGCCGCGATTGTCTCCTGGTCGGTGTCCAAGTGCATGGGGATGGCCGCTTTTTCCGGACTTACACCGGTCATGGCGTTGGTGTAGGTCTTTTTTTTGTCCATGGCCTGGACCGCCCGGGTGGTGCAGAAGTCAGCAAAGCCCAGGCCCAGAGCGTTCCCCTCGGTTGCCGGGGTCAATCCCCGGATCACAATCCTCTTGATCCGGGGCTCTGAACAGAAGTCCCCCAGAATATCCCGGTTCCGTCCGGTCACATTGGTGTCCATTCCCGTCCCGCTGATATCCTTGCCGATCCTATCCACAATGAGCAGATCCACTTCCGGCCAGGGGATCTTGGCCGCCAGTCTTTTGGCCCGGACCAAAAGTTTTTTTTCTTCCTCCACCAGGGCCGCGGGTTCCACGGCCCGGATGAGGGCGCATCGGCCGAAGGCGTTCTCCACAATCCCCAGGCCGAATAGGAGAGGGGAGTGGTCCAGGACGTATCTGCCGGTGTGCTCAATAAGTGGTCCCAGGCCGTGGATCGGAGCCAGGGCGTGCAGGCGGCTGGCTCCGGCATGGTTGCCCAGCCCGATGGCCAGCATTTTCATCAGCCCGCTTTCGATCTTTGCCTTGAATTTGGTGTGGGCCTTGATTCTGTTGACCACAACGATGTGATCGGCCTCCGCGGCCAGCTGATCCATAACGACCGGCGTGCCCAGATCGGTGTACCCCAGGCATACTGTATCCATAGATGACAGAATTGGAGCGCCCATTTCCTGCTCGGTGATGCCGTATGAGGCCAGGACTTGGACCTGGCCCTCTGCGCTCGCGCCGCCGTGACTGCCCATGGACGGAACGATATATGGCCGAAGTCCCATGTGCTTTAAATTGGCGATCAAAGCGGCCAGGATGCGGTCCATGCGGTCAATACCCCGGCTTCCGGCGGTGATGGCAACACTCTGGCCCGGTTGGTAGCTGGAGGAGAGGTTGATGCCCTGCACTTGCCGGGTGACTTCATCCTGGATGTCTGCAACACACGCAGGATCAAAATGCTGTTCGACCCAGGCCAGGCTGGGAAATTCAGATGTGGGCATACGTGCGCCCCGGTTCGGGTTGGAGTACAATGGCCCTTTTTCAGGGGGCCAGGGCAACGTACCTGTTATGTCTGGATTTTATGATCAATTGGATTCCAGAGGCGAGGGCAAAGAGAGTAAAGCCCAGACCGTGCAGGGCCAGGTTCGGCCAGAGCATGAGTCCGGCTGCGCCAAGCATGACCAGGCGCATGATCCAGGTCAAGTCGTAAAGATGAAAGCCCTCAAAGAAGGCTGCGGCGCAGTACAGCCCAAGGGTGGCCAGAACAGCCGTCTCCAGAACCGCCCAGGTCGGGCCCTGGAATAAAAGCGGGCTGTACACGAAGAGCAAGGGGATGATGTACAGCCCCTTGGCCAGCTTCCAGGATTCAAATCCGGTGGCCAGGGGCTTGCTTCCTGCCACCCCTGATGCTGCATAGGCGGCCAGACACACCGGCGGAGTCACATTCGCGTCCTGGGAGAACCAGAAGATGAGCATATGGGCGGCCAGGACCGAGGTGCCCAGCATGGACATTGAGGGAGCGGCCAGGACGGCCAGGACAATGTACGAGGCGGTGACCGGCAGGCCCATGCCTAAAATGAGGGAGGCCAGGGCAACCAGGACTATAGTGATGAACAGGCTGCCGCCGGCAATGCTGGTGATGAGCATGGAGAACTTCATGCCCGCACCGACCATGAGGACAATACCGACAACGATCCCGGAACAGAGGAGAATGACCCCGGTGGTGACCATGTTCCCGGCCCCTTTGGCCAGGGCGTCCATGATGTCCCGAGGGCTCATCCGGGTGTGGGGGTTGATCCAGCTGGATACCACAATGGCCAGGATGCCGGCTGAGGCGGCATAGGTGGGGGTATACCCCTGCAGGAGGAGAACAACGAGCACCCCGAGGGGAATAAGGAAGTTCCAGCCTTCCTTGATCACCTGGCCAATGGCCGGCATCTCCTCCGGGCTGAGGACCTCCAGGCGGTGCTTCTTGGCCCGCAGATGAATGAAGAAGGCAATGGACAGGAAGTACATAAGGGCCGGGATGGTGGCCACGCCGATAATGGTCAGATAGGGGATTTGCGTCCACTGGCTCATGATGAAGGCCCCGGCCCCCATGATCGGGGGCAAAAGCTGCCCTCCGGTGGAGGCTGCGGCTTCCACTCCGCCAGCAAACTGAGGCTTGAGACCGACCTTCTTCATCAAGGGGATGGTGATCGATCCGGTCCCCACGGTGTTAGCCACAGCACTGCCGGATATGGACCCCATCAGCCCGCTGGCGAATACGGCCATCTTGGCCGGGCCGCCGGTCATCCGGCCCATCAGGGCCAGGGAAAGACGGATGATGAAGTTTCCAGCTCCGGACTGGAGGAGAAAGGCGGCGAACAGGACAAAGAGAAAGACATAGGTGGAGGAGATAGTGGCGATTTTGCCGAATATGCCGTCCGGGGCGAAGTACATGCGGTACAGGATGCGCTCCAGGGTGACCCCCGGGAACTTCCACAGCCCGCTGAAATAGGTGCCCAGGCCGAGGGCGTATCCCAAAAATCCCGCGGCCAGAATGGGGATGATATACCCGGCCACCCGGCGGGTGATCTCGATCATGAGCACTATGGCCAGCCCGGCAAAGATCAGGTCGGACAGGATGGGCACTTCATTCCTGGCGTGCAGGGCGTCTTCAAAAAATATGAGATAGAGTCCGGCCGAAAAACTCAGAATGGCCAGGATATAGTCCAGCTTCAGGGTCTTGTCCGCCCAGCGCCTGCAGACAGGATACATCAGGTAGCCCAGAAAACAGACAAAGGAGAAATGCAGGGCATTGCGCTGGATGTTGGGCATGATGCCGATTGTATTCACCCAGAGGTGATACAGGGACATGGCCACACCCATCCAGTAGATCAGGTGATGGTTCATCCCGGTCAAGGTCCGGCGGGTGGCCATGACCTCGCCTTGTTCCTGCTGGGCGCCGCTGGCGTGCTGATCTTGGTGTGGAGGCATAGTAGTGTCGCACTCGTTCGGAGGGTTACCGGCCCCCCCTTGCAGAGAGATGGGGGGCCGGGCCGACTGTTGGCATTCATTCAGGGGGCTGGAAGCTGACGACTATTCTTCTCCGTCTTCATCCAGCAGGGACGCGGGTATGTCGATGCCCTGTTCCCGGTAATACTTGACCGCACCCGGATGCAGGGGAACAGGCAGCCCGTTGATGGCTCTGTCCAGGGACATGGCCTTGGTCGCTTTGTGAATATTGTGCAGAAAGGGCAGGTTCTGGTAAATGGTTTTGGTGATCATGTACACTGTTTGCTCTGAAACATCAGGGTGGACAGCCAGGAAATTGGGCTGGGAAATGGTCTTGATGTCCTCTTTTTGTCCCGGGTAGGTCCCGGCCTCGACCACGTATCGGTTCCAGATCGGATACTCTTTTTTGATGGTTTCCAGCTGCTGGTCGGTGAAATCGAGAACATCGACCTTCTTGCTCCCCAGCTGAGCAAAGAGCTGGGTTACAGCAGCCACCGGAGGGCCGGCCGGGGTGTTCATGCCCACGATACGACCGTCCATCATGGCCATGGCCGACGGATTGTAGCCCAGATATTCCAGATTCAGGCTCTGCGGATCAATGCCCAGGGCTTTGAGGATGGTCCGGCCGGATCCTTCAGTCCCGCTGCCGCGCTTGCCGATGGAGAACTTGCCTTCAAGGCCTTTGAGATCAGTGATTGTTCCGGTCTGGGCATGCTTGGCCAGGAGGCTGAAGTGCTCCACGTTTTCCCAGAGCATGGTCACAGAGCGAAAATCCGTGACCGCCCGGTCCTTGTATGGCCCTTTGCCCTGATAGGCATTCAGGCCGAACAGGGACTGCAGAATGGCCAGCTGAGCCTCCTTGTTTTTCAACATCTGCACATTTTCCCCGGATCCTGCGGAATTGATGGCAGTGGCCGTGATCCCGTGCTCCTTGGCCAGCTTGATGCTGATCAGGGTGCCCAGGGCCACACCGACAGGATAATAGGTCCCGCCGGTCGTGGCTGTGGCGATGATCAGGCTCTCAGCCGCCTCAGCCTTCTGGGTTTGCAGGGAGAAGACAAGACAGACCCCGATAACGATGCTCAGAAGTTTGGAGTACATAAACCGCTCCTTGTATAAAGTTGACGAAAGGCCGTAACTCCCGTGAACAATGATCATGCATGCAAAAGCGTCGCACAGTTGAGCTTGCCTACTTTCCGGCCCGTGCGGCGGCTCATCCTGAGGCGGAGCAGGCTCTTGCTCCTGCCCCCAGAATGGACAAGCCCAAACGGTCTGCTGCCTTTTGGATATGCTCCAGCATGGCCTGTCTGGCTCCATCCGGGTCCATGTGGATGAGCGCTCGATAGATGGCCATGTGCTCGTCCTCAACCACTTCCGGCAGGCCGGGCTGTTGACTGGAGTTGCTTCTGGCCTGATGGATGACTTCCTTGATCCGCAGGTTGAGAAAGTCCATCAATTCGATGAAGTATTTGTTGTGGGTGGCGGTGGCTACCAGGTGATGAAAGGTGAAGTCCGGCCCGGTGCCGTCGACATTGGCTCGTATGGTTTGCTGCAGATCATCCAGGCAGGCCTGCATCCTCTCCAGGTGCTCCTCAGTGCGTCTGGAGGCGGCCAAAAAGGCTGCGTCGCCCTCCAGGACGGCTCGGAGCTCAAAAAGATGGCTGGCTTCATTGTTCGTGGCATGAAAGAACTCTCCCAGCCGAAATGACCGGCGGTCCGACTCAGCGCTTATCCTTACGCCCTGTCCCTGTCTGGACTCCAGTATGCCGTCGTATTTCAAACGAGCCAGGGCCTCCCGTATGACCGTGCGGCTGACCCCGAAGTCCATGGCCAGCTTGGCTTCCGAGGGCAGCCTGTCCCCGGGAAGAAAATCGCCCTGATCAATGGCTTCCAATATGTGGGAGGCAACCTGATCTGAGAGCTGTTCCGGCCGTATGACCCTGGGGGGAGACAAAGAGCTCTTTCTATTCTTCATGATCCCTTTCATTGCCAGACAGAACAAAGTATGTCAAGATGAAACTCAGGTTTCCAGCTTATATGACAGGTTGACACCTGTGCAGAGCTGTAAAAAACGGCCCGCGGCCCCAAACTGGCATTGCTCCCTGAACTGACCCATCTCGATTACCTGAAGATACAACCAAATACAGAGCAAGCAAGGTCTACCTGTATGTCCATCATCGACGCACTTGAGCATCACCTCGATTCCGATGCTGTCCTTAGTTCTGAAGAGGATCTTTTGTGCTACGCCTATGACGCCACCGGCAAGAGCTATATGCCCCTGGCGGTTGTCTTTCCCCGTGCTCCGGAGGATATCTCCCTGATCATGCGGGTGGCCAACGAACACCGGGTCAGCGTCATTCCACGTGGGGCCGGCAGCGGCATGACCGGAGGCAGCCTGCCTGAGTCGGGGGGGATTGTCCTGGTCATGACCCAGTTCGATCGTATCTTGGAGATCGATACCGAAAACCTGGTGGCCGTGGTCGAACCGGGGGTGATTACCAGTCAGCTGCACAAGGCCGTAGAGGCCGAAGGCCTTTTTTATCCTCCGGATCCGGCCAGCATGAACTTCTCGACCCTGGGGGGGAACATCGCTGAGAACTCCGGAGGGATGCGGGCGGTAAAGTACGGGACAACCAAGGAGTATATTCTGGGCCTGGAGGTGGTTCTACCCTCCGGGGAGATCATTCATACCGGCTCCAAGTGCGTCAAGGACGTGGTTGGATACAATCTGACCCAGCTTTTGGTTGGTTCAGAGGGGACCCTGGGGATTGTGACCAAGGCTATTCTCAAGCTTCTGCCCCTTCCGGAGGCCAAAAAGACGCTGACCGCCACATTCCCTTCCATTCTGGATGCCGGACGGACTGTATCCGAGATCATCCGAAGGAAGATCATACCCACCACCATGGAGTTTTTGGACCGGCACGCGGTTTGGTGCGTGGATCAATACCTGCAGATCGGTCTGGCTCCCGGGGCCGGGGCGTTTATGCTCATTGAAGTTGATGGGGATCAAGATCAAGTGGAAAAGAACATCGCAAAGGTACGCGAGGTGTGCTCGGCCAATAAGGCCATCGAGATACAGATTGCGGCCACGGCCGAAGAACAGGATGACCTGTGGCGGATGCGCAGATCGGTCTCCGCCTCCCTGGCCCATTTTAAGTCAGCGGTGAAAATCAATGAGGACATTGTGGTCCCTCGAGCCAAGATCCCGGAGATTATCCAGTTTATTGAATCGGTGGGTGAAAGGCACGAGATCAGGATCGTCAATTTCGGCCATGCCGGAGACGGCAATATACACCTCAATGTTCTGCCTCAAAATGAACAGCTGGAGACCGCCCACAAGGCGGTTGATGAGATCTTTGACCGGACCATAGAACTCGGGGGCCGAATTTCCGGTGAGCACGGGATCGGGACCAGCAAGCGGGAGTATATCGGCAAGAATCTGGAGCCTGCGGCCATTGCCGCCATGCAGGCGGTCAAGAGGGCCTGGGACCCGAACAATATCCTCAATCCAGGAAAGATCTTTCCAGAATAAAGGGTTGTTTTGTTTTTTCGGTTCTGCGACCTAGCTTGTGGATTTAAGGATAGATATGACTGACAAAGACACCGCCCTGTTTCTGGAGCAGGTCGGCGATGAGCTCAAAAAATGCGTCAAATGCGGGGCATGCCAGAGCGTATGCCCCATTTACCTGGAAACAAAGCGGGAGAAATATGTCGCCAGGGGGAAGATCGCCCTGTCCCAGGCGGTCAGCGAGGGGCGTCTGCCCTATACCGACGAGTTCGACAGCGTGCTGCACAATTGCCTGCTCTGTCTGTCCTGTGTAGAGGTCTGCAGCAGCAATGTCCGGGTGGACAAGATCGTCACCGCAGCCAGATCCTCTCTGGTCCGGGAACGGGGTCTGCCCTGGCCCAAGCGGGTGGCCTTCAAGGCCCTGCGCACCGGTCGCTGGGCTCAAAACCTGCTGTTCCGGGGCGGATCAGCGGCCCAGACCATCCTGTTCCATCGACTGCCCAAGACAAGCGGCCTGCGCAGACGTTTTCCGCTTCCCGGCCTGGAGGAGGACCAGGTGGTCCCCCGCCTGGCCTCCAGGTCGTTCCGCAGCCGGCACAGTACCTATTATCCAGCTGAGGACGACTCGCAGACAGTGATCCTTTTCACCGGGTGCAGCGCCAACTACGTATTCCCCGCCATAGCCGAAGCAGCTCTGTGGACCTTGGGGCACCTGGGCCGCAGCGTGCATATTCCCGCCGATCAAATGTGCTGCGGCGCGCCGGCCGAGTGCCACGGGGATCAGGACACGGTGCATGAGCTGGCCGGAAAAAACCTCTATGCCCTGGCTGAGAAGTATCCCCAGGCCCCGGTGATTGTGGTCTGTTCCTCTGGCGGGTACATGTTCAAACGCATGTATCCGGAGCTTTTCTCCTCGGGAGAAAAGAGTCGAATGGCAGTCGATCTCGCGGCCAGGACCTATGATATATCCGAATACCTGGTGCACGAGGTGGGCACTGATGTGTTGGGGGCAAAGATAACCAATCCGGTGCGCACTGCCACCACCTACCACGATCCGTGTCATCTAAAGCGGGGGCAGGGCGTGCATGCCGAACCTCGCCGGCTTTTGCAGCTGGCCTGTCCAGAACACTACGTCCCCTTGGCCGAGGCGGATCGCTGCTGCGGACTGGGCGGAACCTACGGATTGAACCATCGGGAGATGTCCAAGTCCATCCTGGGGCATAAGACACAGGCCGTTGAAAACAGCGGGGCAGAGCAGATAGCTACCGGCTGTCCTGCCTGCATGATTCAGCTCCAGGACGGTATCAATCGGGCCGGCCTGAAGGTCGGGGTCAGGCATACAGTTGAGGTCCTGGCCGAGGCCATGGGCTGGCAAGGATAGGCCTGGAGCTTGAAAAGAACCGGCAGCGGTTGGCAGACCTGGCAGGCAGTTATACAAGGCTATACCCAAACCTGGGAAGAACTGGATAAAGGACATATCCGGGCTCCAGGCAATGATCCAGAGCCATTGGAGGAAAGCTGCATTATTGATGAGAGGCTCTGCCTGGCTCCGTGTGCTTTTTGTGATCTGGGTTTGGTCTGTGGGAAGGATTTTGGGAAGGATAGCGGGGAATATAGGGGCAGATAATATTTTTACTTGAACTTTATATGGATTACCAAATCTGAATATTTGGGTAATATACTATCAGTTGTAACTAAATATGATCTTATATCTATAGCCTGTGCTATCAGTAAACGATCAAATGGATCACGATGATGCCAAGGCAAACGAGCAATTACATAGCAATGTTTTGCAAAGACCGGTAACTCAGTAAAACCTGTTTCCAATGCTAGTTGATGAATATCATCTGGATAAAAATCAAAATTATTTCGCCCTAGAGATTTCTTTATACCGATTTCCCAAATGCTTGCAGCACTAAAGTAAATAATTGTCGATGGGTCACGCAGTGTTAGTGCGGTTTCTTCAGGCAGACGTTCTGGATCAAGAGTAGCAGCTAGCAAGACATTTGTGTCAAGTAAAAATGATACATGCGACAGATCATGTTTCATTTTCAAACATTTCTCTTATTTCATTTGTTTTAAATTTGTCAAAATCATCAGGGAAAGTAAACTTTCCTTTACCTAAGCCTAAGGTGCGAGGTTTTGATTCAGTTGCCGCTATTGGACCGAGACGTGCTACAGGCTTGCCATCACGAATAATAATGATTTCTTCTCCGAGAGAAGCCTGTTCAATAAATCGTGAAAAACTAGAACGAACTTCATCGTAATTGATTCGTTGCATGGGTAGCCTCATATTGGGTTTGGCTGATCCAAGCTGTTCAGATCTTTTGCCTTAACGACCATGTCTTTTTTTGTAATATAAGACATATTGCTTGTCCATTCAAGGAAACTCTTCTGTCCACTTCCATAGCAAGGTCTTCGCTTCTTCCCTGTGGGATACCGACGTCAACTTTCGTTTGAAGGCGACGAATACTCATTCTCCAGCCTGGCCAGCTGCTCTGGATCGAAAGGGGCCTTGCGCCGGGGGCATTTGCGGCTGCACAGTCGGCAGCTGATGAATCCCTCCGGATCCCGAAAATAGATGCCGGACAAGGAGTTCGTGGGCAGCATGAGGCAGCTGGAGGTCAGCCTGACCTGGATTTTTTCCGGGATTGGACCCAAAATCTCAAACAAAGGCTTTTGCTGATCAATGGGCCAGTCCGGAAGGGAGCCCGGCTGCATTCGGGACAGGCTGTCCAGACCAAACACGGCTTCAATGTCCCCCCGCACAGCCTCGACAACGACGTTGGCGGCATGCTCGGCCAGGGCAAAGGCCAGATAGTTCTCCATCAAATCGGTTTTGGAATCCACCCAAGCGGAGAGGTCGTGGCCGCAGGTAGCGACAAAGGGGAAGACCAGCGCTTGCCGGGACAGGTGGCCGGCCAGGAGCCTGCCCCGCACCCTAGTGCCGTTGAGCTGAACAGAGTCTGGCTTGCAGGCATCAGGGACTGTTTCCAGGTATCCTCCGACCGGTCCGGCGCATTGCTCTGCTTCTAGAAACAGCCTGTCCACCATGGGCCTGTCCGCCGGTCGCAGATGCTGCTCCTGCATGAAGGAGTCACGGTCCGGCAGCCACTGAGCACAGGAGATAATCCGATCAGTCATAGCTATCCTGGTATGTGTGTTCGCAGCCGGCAGAAGGCCTTGCGACCCTCTGCATGTACTGATTCCAAAAAAAAGCCGGACCACGTGGGTCCGGCTTTACGCAAACCTTGGAAGCTGATTTATCCGCAACTGGTGCAGGAAGAGCATCCACCTCCATCGGCAGCCAGATTGGAGCTCACCCGAAAACCGTAGGGAGATCCATCGACCACGATGGGGGATGCGGTCTGCATCAGGCTCTTGTCAACCACAAATGTATACCCTTTGACTTCGTATACATCATCTGTGTCTTTTTGCTCATCCAGAGCAAGTCCCAAGGATGGGCCGCCTCACCCAGGGGCCATATAGACCCGGATGGACGGGATCTCGGTTTTCTGAGCAAAGTGCTGATCTAAAAGCTCTTTTGCTCCTTCTGTAAGGTCCAGCATAGAATCCTCCTGATTTGGTGTTGATTAAGAATAATTCTTATCCTGCCTGTTGTCAAATCCCGGCAGGGGGCCGGCTCATTCCCAGACCACAGGCAGGTCCCGATTGATCGTGATCCGGGATGTATCCATAACCACATCATAGGCCTTGACCATGACCCCTTGCCGGGCAGCCTGGGCCAGAAGACGCGCATATTCCGGATCGATCCAGTGGGCAGGCTGAAAGAATCGGGCGTCCGTGCGCTGGACCACAAAGACCAGTGCGGCCTGCATCCCGGAGTCATGGACCGCGCGCAGGGCTTTGATGTGCTTTTGCCCTCTGGCGGTCACTGCATCCGGAAAGGCAGCGGCCTTGTCCTGAACAAGGGTGCAGTTTTTGACCTCCACGTACATGGGGGGAACGTCCGATCCGGTGAGCAGGAAGTCCAGCCTGGTGTTAGGGTCAAGCTTGACCTCGGGCTGGAATGTGTCATACCGTCCAAACTCGCTGATGCTTCGATTCCGGAGGGCCTCGGCCCAAATGCGGTTTGTGTTCTGGGTATTCACACCGACCAGAGAAGAGCCCATATCAATAAGCTCCCAGGTCCACTTGTGCTTGCGCCTGGGATTTTGATGATGGGAAAGATACACCGGACGTCCAGGCTCACTGCATCGAAGCATGCTGCCCGTATTCGGGCAGTGGGCGGTCACTCTGCCCACTTGGTCAATGTCCACATCGGCGAGGAATCGTTTATAGCGTTGAACCAGGGTCCCTTGGGTCAAATGGGGCCAAAGCATGGACGGTCTCCGGTTGAGGGGTTAGGTAAATGAAAACGCAGATTGAGATCTTGGACCACAACCAGATGGGATTGACCTTGGAGCGTCTGGCTTCCGAGATTATCGAGCGGCACACCCAGGCCCAGGATATCGCCTTGGTGGGTATTCAGCGCCGGGGCGTGTATTTGGCGGCCAGGCTCAAGTCCCTCTTGGATCAGCGGCTGCACGGGGACATTCCTCTGGGTAAGCTGGATATCAATCTTTATCGCGACGATTGGACCACATTGCGCAGCCAGCCGGAGCTGAACAGCACCGAGATCCATTTCCCCATTGAAGACAAGGAGGTTCTGCTGATCGACGATGTCCTGTTCACCGGCCGGACCATCAGAGCGGCCCTGGAGGCCATCCTGGATTTTGGACGGCCGCGCAGGGTGGAGCTGTTGGAACTCATTGACCGGGGGCATCGTGAGCTGCCGATCCATGCCGACTATATCGGGAAAAAGGTGAACACCGCTTTGGAGGAGCAGGTTGATGTGCTGGTTGCTGAGCAGGACGGGCACGACAGCGTTGTTTTACACATGAAGGACCGGACGCGATAGTTTGTGGGTCAGCCCGCCGGGCCGGTGCCGGCGAGTAAGTCTACAGGCGTTTGTCTGTTTGCGGGCACATCCATACGCATCAAGCGGCTGGCCTTCTGGTGCGAGGACAGCCGCTCATTGTTCAATCATAGATGAAGTCCCGGTAAGGCACCGGCACCGCACTCCTTCCGCCAGGCATATCCTTACAGCAGACCGGCCCTGGAGAGATCTTCCCGCAATTTGGCCTCGTTCTCCGGCTGCATGGGGACCAGCGGCAGACGCAGGCTGAGTTCCAAGCGCCCCATGAGGGCCAGGGAAGTCTTGACCGGGATGGGGTTGGTCTCCAGAAACATGGCCCTGCAGAGCGGAGCGAGCTCATAGTGCAGGCCTTTGGCCTTTTCCAGGTCCGCATGGGCATAGGCTTCGCACAGGGAGGCCATTTTGTCCGGTAAAAGATTGCTGAGCACCGAGATAACCCCCTTGCCGCCCAGAGAGAGCAGGGGAAGGACCACAAAATCGTCTCCGGCCAAGACTGTGAAGTCCGGTCCGCAGTGTTCAATGACCTGGGACATCTGGTTGATATTCCCGCTGGCCTCCTTCACGCCGACCACTTCCGGAACAGTTGCGTGCAGTTTGGCCAGGGTCTCGGGCAGAACGTTCAACCCGGTTCGGCCGGGAACATTATAGACGATCATGGGCATGGGCACTTCCCTGGCGATAGCTTGGAAGTGGGCCACCACCCCGGCCTGGGTCGGCTTGTTGTAGTACGGAGTGATATGCAGCGTTCCGTCCGCTCCGGCCTGCTTGGCGAATGTGGTCAGCTCAATGGCCTCCCGGGTGTTGTTCGAGCCGGCACCGGCCAGGACCGGCACCCGTCCCTTGGCCTGATCCACGCAGATCTTGATGGCCTGTTTGTGCTCCTCATGGGTCATGGTTGCTGATTCGCCGGTCGTACCGCAGGGAACCAGACCATGTATTCCCCGCACGATCTGATCTTCTATATGAGCCCGAAAGCGTTCCTCGTCGATCTCGTTGTTGTGAAAAGGGGTGACCAAAGCGGTCAGCGCTCCCTGAAACTGCATAGTATGTATCCTCCTTATTCAGACGCCAGGCCGACAGCCGGCAGGTTCAGCTGGGCTGTATAAACGAGAACGGCCTGGCCTTGCAAGTAAATATTCTCTCCGGAAATATCGACGTTCAATTCCTCACCCCCGGAGGTCACAACCCGGACCGGGGTGCGGCACAGCCCCAAGGCATTGGCCACAAAGGCAGATGCGGCAGCTCCAGTCCCGCAGGCGTAGGTCTCGGCTTCCACCCCCCGTTCATAAGTCCGCACATACAGGCTGTCGTCGCCGGTAAGCTGAACAATATTCGCATTCGCCCCGGCCGGGGCGAAGCGTTGATGGTAGCGCAGGGCGGGGCCTATTTGGTCGATGTCCTCCTGATCGGCCTGATCGGAAAAGAGGACGACATGGGGGACCCCGGTGTTGACCAGATGGACGTGCAGGCCGCGCCCATCCTGGGTGGTCAGGGCGATGTCCGGGGTGTAGTCCCGGGGAGTTGTCAACTGAACCTGGACCTCCCGGCTTTTAGTGTCCACAATCGCCCGGACTGGGCCTGCGTCCGTGCCCAACACATGATCAGCCGGGGCAAGGCCGAGCATGTAGGCCAGCCTGGCCGCGCACCGGGACCCGTTGCCGCACATCTCGGCCCTGGATCCGTCTGCATTGTAGAAATGCCATCGATAATCGACTTGCTCCCTGCCCGCCGCGGGTTCCAAAAAGATGAGTCCGTCGGCTCCTGCTCCGAATGACCGGCGGCAGATGCACCTGGCCCAATTGGGCATCTGGGATTGATGGATCCCGGGCTCGGTGTTGTCGATGAGCACAAAATCGTTTCCGCTGCCCTGCATCTTGTAGATGGTGATCTCAGGTGGTGTACTGGTCATGTTCGATATCGCGGGGTGAACAGGTCTTTGATCTCCAAGGAGGCCAGGGGCGGACCTGTTCTCACCCCGCCTCCCCGCAGGTAAACACAATCAATCCCTCAAGGGGTGGAAAATTCGGAAAATGCTGCCCCAAAGGACCGGCAAAGCGCCCATCTCCGCCGGGCATTCCCCTGGAATGGTCCGGACCAAGGCTGGAATCATTGATTCAGGTATTCCTTCAGATCCTTGCCCACACGAAAGAAGGGCAGCCGTTTGGGCTTGACCTGAACCATCTCTCCGGTACTGGGGTTGCGCCCCTGGTAGCCTTCGTACTGCTTGATCTTAAAGCTCCCGAATCCCCTGATCTCCACCCGGTCTCCCCGGTTCAGGGATTCCTTGATGCTGTCGAAAAAGGTGTTCACGATCACCGAGGCTTCATCCAGGGAAATATTCTGCCGGTCAGCCAGGGTCTTGATGAGTTGGCTCTTGTTCATATAAAGCTCCTTGGGGTTGCAGGCATGGGGTAGTGCACATCCATCTTCCTGATCTTGTTCATCATATCCTATAGAGTGGGATCAAAGTCAAGGTGGCGCATCCCGGCCTTGCTGTTCGGGTCAGGAGACCTGTGCCTCATCGGACCATTTCTGGCCGTGCAGACTGAGCAGATAATTGCGGATGAAATCTTCCACTCCGCCGTCCAGGACCCGCTCCACATTGCTGTCCTCGGTTCCGGTCCGGTGATCCTTGACCAGCCGGTAGGGCTGCAGGGTATAGGACCGGATCTGGCTCCCCCAGGCAATGGCGTTCTTGGACGAATACTTTTGCTGCTTGTCTTCTTCCTGTTTCTGCAGCTCCTGCTCGTAGAGCCTGGCCTTGAGAATCTTCAAAGCCGATTCCCGGTTCCTGAACTGGGACTTCTCGTTCTGGCACTGGGCGACGATGCCGGAAGGAAAATGGGTGATGCGCACAGCTGAGCTGGTCTTGTTCACCGATTGACCGCCTGGACCGCTGGAACGGAAGACATCGACTCTGATGTCTTCGTCCTTGATCTCGATCTCAATGTCCTGGGTGACGTCGGGGTAGACGTCCACCGAGGCGAACGAGGTATGCCGGCGGCCGGACGTATCGTACGGGGATATGCGTATCAGGCGATGGATACCCTTTTCCCCCTTCAGCAGGCCGAACGCGTAGTTTCCCTCAACCGAAAGGGTGACACTCTTGAGTCCTGCTTCATCTCCAGGCAGATAGTCCAGGATTTGGAGCTGAAAATTATTGTCCTCGGCCCAGCGGGTGTACATGCGAAGCAGCATTTCGGCCCAATCCTGGGCCTCGGTCCCTCCGGCTCCGGGGTGGATTTCCAATATGGCGTTGTTCTTATCTTCCGGGTCCGAGAGGAGGGCCTTGAGCTCAACCTTCTGCAGCTGTTTGTTCAGGGCCTGGCATTGTTCAGTCAAGGCTTCCAGGGCTTCTTGGCTTTGCTCCTCCTCTGCGAGCTGAACCCATTCTTCCAGACTGTCCTTGGCGTCCTTCAACTCCTCTAACTCCCGGATCCATTCCTCAAGGATGCTTTTTTCCTTCAGCAGCGGGGTGAGCTTCTCCGGATCATCCCACGCCCCGGGCTGAGTGAGAAGAGTTTCGATCTCTTGGTGCCGGTTTCTGCTGTCCTCCAGGTCAAAGGCGCCTCCACAGGGATTTAAATTGCTGGATGGATTGGGCGGCCGACCGCTTGATGTCTGACAATTGGAGAATCTTATCGTTCATGGCGCTGTGTGTGCTTGCCACAAGTGTGGTCTGGTTGGGGTTTGCCCGGGTTGTGCATTCGGATCCAGAGCATCGCGATCGCCGCGAGCAGGAAAAAAGCGGCCCGAAGCAGATGATAATGCCTGGAAAAAAACGTCCGGCCGTGCCCGGCAGGAAGGCTGTCTGCCTGAAGAGTCTCGGGAGCGAACAGGGTTGTGCTTTGCAGAATGCGGCCTTGGGGATCGATGATTGCAGAGACGCCCGTATTGGTTGCCCGGAGCATGCCTCTACCCTGCTCAATGGATCTGAGCACCGCTTGGTGCAGGTGCTGACGAGGACCAGATGATCTGCCGAACCAGGCGTCGTTGCTCACATTGATCAGCAGATTTGCTCCGGCGGCGACCCGATGCTGTACAAGCCCGGAAAATATTACTTCATAGCATATAAGGCCGCCCAAGGCAAGATCTTTATACTCCAGGGGAGCGGTGCGGTCTCCGGGGCGGAAGTCCCCGACTCCCTGGACCATTCTGGTGATGAATGGCAGGTAGCTGCCAAACGGGATATATTCGCCGAAAGGAACCAGATGCTCCTTGGTATATGTCCCCCGAACCAAGCCGTCGGGACCGAAGAGATAGACCAGGTTGTGGGAGACGACCTCTGTTCCACCATCTCTCAGGCTGTATCCCGGTGCTCCGGTGAAGAGGGCCACCTGATGATTGCGGCAGAAGCTGCGCAGCTTGGTGGAAAGTTCGGTGTTTTCCTGGACATAAAAAGGAATGGCTGTTTCCGGCCAGACCACAAGCTCCGCGCCGTGCTCCCGGACCGCGTTCCGGCTCATCCGCAGATAGCGGTTCAGGGTCTGTCTTTGAAAGGCCGGATCCCATTTCAGGCCCTGCTCTATATTCCCCTGGATCAGGGCAGCAGGCAGGTTGATGGATTGCTGGGTCAAAGCCGGGTGCTGTATATGCCAGACTCCGAAAAGAGTCAGGCCGCAGAGGGCGGCTGCTGGCGCGATCAACGCCCTGGGCCTGTGCACCCCGAGCACAAAGCCGACCCCAATTCCGGCCAGCAATCCGGAAAAACCGTGGGCTCCAAGCACAGATACGGCCTGGAGAAAAACCGGCCACGGGGCGAAGGCCTGGGCCAGACCAAGCCAGGGAAATCCGGTCAGCAAAATCTCCCGGATATATTCCAGACTGGCCCACAGGGTCCAGGCCAGAAGTATGAGCACCGGCCACCCCGTGCGTGGAGCAGCCCAGGCCAGGGCAAGACAGAAAAGGCCGGCGTACAGTCCGAGATACAGTCCGAGAAGAATCGGGCAGGGCACGGCAGCGATCCAGGGCAGGGAGCCGAATTCGTGCACCGGAATGCTCACCCAGTACAAGGCAGCGGCATATCCGGCCGAAGCAGCCAGCCAGCCCCGGAAAAAGGCCTGCCTGAGAGACCGGGCCTGAAGTCCCAGCCAGGCGAGGCTCATCGGCAGGACGAGGGCCAGAACGGGCAGGTGGAGCAGCGGGTTGGCAAACCCCAGCCAGGTCCCTGCGGCACAGAGAAGCACTGACCATGCGAATCGATCACTCATGCTCGACTGCTGGCTGAGGCCCGGGATGGATCAAGACCCATTGAACCTGCTTGCTGTCCGCTTCCTTGATCTGAAAGGAGTAGCCGCCGAGTGAAAATTGCTCCCCTGTTTGCGGGACCCGTCCGATGCGCTCAGTGAGATAGCCGCTGACCGTTTCCACATAATCCGAGTTCAAATCGATGCCCAGCTCGGAGTTCAAATCGTCCAGCGAGGTCCGGCCGGAAACCAAGCAGCTTTCATCCTCAAGGATCTGGATGTCTTCCGGCTTTGGACTGTCGTATTCGTCCTCGATCTCTCCGACGATCTCCTCCAGGACATCTTCGAGGGTGATCAGTCCGGATGTTCCGCCGTATTCATCAATGGCTATGGCCAAGTGGACCTTTTTGTTCTGGAACTCAAGGAGCATGTTCTTGGCGTTTTTGGTTTCCGGGATAAAGAAGGGAGGGCGCATGAGGTCTTCCAGGCTGCCCTGGGCATCCTCGGGATGGAGCAGGCTGGGGAGCAGGTCCTTGGCATGGATGATGCCCACGATGTGATCTTTGTTCCCTCTGTAGACCGGAATCCTGGAATGGCCGCTGGAGATGATTACCTCGGCCACGTCGGCGAGATTGGACTTTTCTTCAACACAGTCAATATCGGTCCTGGGGACCATGATTTCCCGGACTTGGTAATTCCCGAGCCGGAGAATATTCAGGAGCATGCCGGCGGTGTCTGCACTGAGCTCATTGTCCAGCCTGGCTTCGCTGATGACGTTTTCAATCGGGCTTTCGCTTTTGCCACTGAAGAAGTTGCGGATCGAGGTCCATAAACCCCCTTCAGAAGTTTCGTCCACTCTGCTCCTCCTTGCTGTGGAAGTGGTTGGTTCCCTTTAAGCGTACAATCACGGTTAGGATGCTGTCCTGTCTAGAAACGGCGGCCGAAGGACCGTACGCATCAAAGCCGGAAATCAGTCCAGCCCGCAGGCCAAAACGGACATGACCTTGGCGTCCTGGAGTATGTTCCTGATCGAGGTCTGTTCATTGGGTTGATGGGCGTTTCCAGGCAGGGTGCCCCAGACAGCAGCCGGGAATCCCTGGTGCCGGGCATAGGCGGCCACTGTGCCTCCGCCGATACCTCCGGGCCGGGCCTGAATCCCGTAGACCCTGGAGATTGCGTCCTGCAGGCCGGATACCAGCATGCACTCGGGGTTGGTTTCCGAGGCCGTTTGCCGGTGGACGACGTCCACGTCTATGGATAGCCCAAGGCTGCGGGATACGCCGTCCGCAATGCTGCGGACCCGGTCCAACACCTCTGCCAGGGAATAGCCGGGAAGAACCCGGCAGTCGGTATAGAAAACGTCCCGGCCGGGGATGGTGTTCACATTGGGGACATTGGCTTCAATTCGAGTGGACTCGAATGTGGAATGCGGTGGGGCGAAGAGGTGATTGGTGGCATCAAAAATGGTGTACAGCTTGCGCAGTTCCATGATGCATTGGGCAGCCGCCAGCAGGGAGTTTTTCCCGGCCTGGGGGGTGGATGCATGGCACTGCTGTCCGTGGACAGTCAACTTCAGCCACAGCAAGCCTTTTTCCGCTATTTCAATCAAGGACGAGTCTGGCTCCCCGAAGTCTGGAACCAGGAATTGGTCCTGACTCTGAAACTCGGATCGATGCTCGTTGAGCACGTACTCCAGTCCATGGGCATTCCCGGTCTCTTCATCAGCGACAAGAAGAAGGCCCAGATTCATTGCTGGAGGAGTCCGGGTGGAGATGAGTGTCTTGACCGCCAGCAGGGATGCAACCAGGCCGTGGTGGTTGTCCTCCACGCCCCGGCCGAAAATGCGGTCTCCATCCCGGGCAAGGGTGAACGGATCCGTCTTCCACAGCTGGAGATCGCCGGCAGGGACGACATCCATATGGGAGACGATCCACAGGGTTCGGCTTGTATTCCGCCCGGGAAGCACGGCCATGAGGTTGGGCCGTTGTCCGCTCTCTACCCGGGGATCAGGAGAGGCAAGGTTGCGCACCCGGTGCAGACCGATGTGGGAGAGATAGGAGAGCAGAAAGTCGGCCTTGTCCTGCTCTCCCTGGCCGCCGTTCTCCGGGCCCAATGCAGGTCTGGAAACCAGCTCCTGCTGAAGATAGGCAACGTTTTCCCCCTCCTGGTCGAGGCAGGAAAAAAGCTCATTATCCATAACTGATATGGCTCGACAGGTTATGCAAGCCGGGTTCGAGATGCAGGGGCCTTGCCGCGGAGTGTATCAAGACACTGCTCAGGGGAAGACACGCATCTGAAACCATGTGGATTTCTACCGGCCCCGGGCCGCACGTTTGGAGGCCTTCAACGGGTTGACCTTGACCTTGCCTTCCTTGTCCATATCTGCCTTGACATGGGTGGCAAAGTTGCATGCCCCATGCCGCCATTTGGCTGCCGGCTGGGGATAGCTGGAGCAGTAGCGTTCGCCTTCCACGGTGTGAATCCGCTCGCAGCCTTCGCATTGTTCAACGATCTGATGCAGGATGAACCCGTTGAGCTTCAGTCCTTCCTGGGTCCTTTCGGCGTGATCAAATATACTGGTTTTGGCCATTTCGGTCCTCCTCGGCCTGATAGAGTGCACACATGTGGGCAAATCAAAAGCTTGCCGGTTGATATCCGTGATCTGCCCGTTGCAGGCCGGCTGGGGGTCTGAACTGGGCAGTCCGTTAAAAACTAAATTTTTTACTCTGACTTCCAGGCCTATGTCAAGAATGAAAATATGCCTCCTTGACTCTTGGTCCCAGGGTATTAATTTTTACAATATGCCGCAAAATGTAAACGAATTTTCAGGTACATGCCCGATGGCGACTCGTTGAGCGCGACGGCGCGCGGGAAGCGTTTACCGGCGGTGAATACACACTTGGCCAAAAAGGGGATGTGGTATGAGTGTATCCTATAAAGATTACTATCAAACCCTGGGGGTGTCCAGAGATGCGTCCCAGGAGGATATTTCCAAAGCTTTCAAGAAATTAGCCAGAAAATACCACCCGGACCTGAACCCGAACGACAAAGAGGCGGAGACAAAGTTTAAAGAGGTCAATGAAGCCTACGAGGTTCTCAAGGATCCGGATAAGCGAAAGCGCTACGATCAGCTGGGCGCGGACTGGGAACACGGACAAAACTTCGAGCCACCCCCCGGATATGAAAATGTGCGTTTCACCTTCGGCGGACCCGGTGGCGGTGCGCAGTTCGGAAGCGGATTCAGCGACTTTTTTGAGACCATTTTCGGAGACCTCTTCGGCCAGGGCGGCCCTCACAGCGGAGGGGGCAGATATCAGCAGGCCCGGGGCGGGTTCGGCGGAGCCGGTCCATTCGGCGGAGCCGGATTTGCGGAGCATGATTTTGCAGCCAAGGGCCAAAACGCAGAGACCACCCTGGAGCTTTCCCTGGAGGAGGCCTTCAAAGGCGGGCACAAGACCCTCACCCTCCAGGAACAAACCGCCGGGCCGGACGGCCGCCCGCATGTTCAGAACAAGACTCTGGATGTGACCATCCCCCCGGGAGTCACCGATGGGTCCAAGATTCGCCTCAGCGGGCAGGGGAGCCCCGGACGAGGCGGAGGTCCTGCCGGGGATCTCTACCTTAGAGTCAAGCTTTTGCCCCATTCCCAATTCCGGGTTGACGGGCAGAACATTATCCATGATCTCCCCGTGGCTCCATGGGAAGCCGCTCTGGGGGCGACACTTTCCGTGCCCACCCTGGAAGGTTCGGTGGAGATGAAGATTCCGCCCGGGACCAGCGGAGGGCAAAAGCTCAGGCTGCGGGGAAAGGGCCTAGGCCGGGGGGCGAAGAAAGGCGATCAGCTGGTTCAGGTGGTGATTAAGGTTCCCAAGCACCTCAGCGAGAAAGAGAAGGAACTCTTTGAGCAGCTGGCAGCGGAGTCCCGGTTTCAGCCCCGGGCTTAGGGAGACGCGCATGAAGCAAGCGGGAATGTATTTCCCGCGCAGCTTCAGTGCAGCATGCTAATAGTAACTAACCGACATGCCTGCCATGGCGCAGGCACGCTTGCGCTAACGAAGCATACAAACGATTTCGATACCGATACCGATACCGACTGGGAGTGGTTACCCAATCGGATCCTGATAACTATTAACCAATAACTCATAACAGTTTGTCATACAAAATATGATGGAGGAAATATATGGATCTAAATAAATTCACCCAAAAATCACAGGAAGCGCTTTCTGAAGCGCAGAATATAGCCACCCGGTACAACAATCAGCAGGTAGAGGTCGAACACCTGGCCCTGGCCCTGGTGGAGCAGGAAGGGCTGGTCAGCGATCTCCTGCAGCGCGGCGGCGTGGGTATAAAGAATTATAAGGATGCGCTCATCGCGGAGCTGAAAAAGATCCCTCAGGTCAGCGGGCCCGGGGCCCAGCCCGGCCAGGTGTATGTCACCCAGCGGTTGAACGCTCTCCTGGTCAAGGCCCAGGACCTGGCTGCGAAGATGCAGGACGAATACGTCAGTGTCGAGCACCTGTTCCTGAGTCTGCTGGAGGAACCCCAATCCACCAGCGTGGGCAAGGTCAACCGCAGCTTCAGGATTGACAAGGACAAGATACTTTCACTGCTCACCGAGGTCCGCGGCCATCAGCGGGTGACCTCGGCCAATCCGGAAGGGACCTACGACGCCTTGAAGAAATACGGTCGGGATCTGGTGGAAGAGGCCCGGAAGGGCAAGCTGGATCCGGTCATCGGCCGGGACGGAGAGATCCGTCGGGTCATCCGGATCCTGAGCCGGCGGACCAAAAACAATCCGGTCCTTATCGGCGAAGCCGGGGTGGGCAAAACAGCCATCGCCGAAGGGTTGGCCCAGCGTATCGTCAAGCAGGATGTCCCCGAAGGCCTCAAGGACAAGACCATATTCGCCCTGGACCTGGGATCCCTGATTGCCGGGGCCAAGTACAGGGGCGAGTTCGAGGAGCGTTTAAAAGCCGTGCTCAAGGAGATCCAGGAATCCGAGGGCCGGGTGATTATGTTTGTGGACGAAATGCACACCATAGTCGGCGCGGGCAAGACCGAGGGCTCCATGGACGCCGGCAACCTGCTCAAGCCCATGCTGGCCAGAGGCGAGCTGCACTGCATTGGGGCCACCACCCTGGATGAGTACCGGAAGAATATTGAGAAGGATCCGGCCTTGGAGCGCAGGTTTCAGCCGGTCATGGTCACCGAACCGACAATGGAGGACACGATCTCCATACTCCGCGGTCTGCGGGAGCGTTTCGAGGTCCATCACGGGGTGCGGATCAATGATTCGGCCCTGGTTACAGCTGCCACTCTATCCGATCGGTACATCACAGACCGCAATCTCCCGGACAAGGCCATTGACTTGATCGACGAGGCCGCGGCCATGATCCGCACGGAGATCGACTCCCTGCCCACAGAGCTGGACGAGATCAACCGGAGGATCATGCAGCTGGAGATCGAGCGCGAGGCCCTGCGCCGGGAGTCGGACAAGGCCTCCAAGGAGCGCCTGGAGACCCTGGAGAAGGAGCTGGCCGAGGCCAAGGAGAACCAGTCCCAGCTCATGGCCCAGTGGGAAAAGGAAAAGAACTCCATCAAGAGCATGCAGCAGCTCAAGGAAGAGCTGGAAAAGACCAAGCTGGAGATTGAGGAGGCTGAGCGCAATTACGATTTAAACCGGGTGGCTGAGCTGCGCTACGGCAAGCTGGCCGATCTGGAACGCCAGATCAAAGAGAAGGAAGAAAGCCCGGAGGAAGAAGAGAAGCCCCAGTTGCTCAAGGAGGAGGTGGGGCCGGACGACGTGGCGGAAATAATCTCCCGCTGGACGGGCATCCCCCTGTCCAAGCTCCTGGAGGGGGAAAAGGATAAGCTCCTTCGCCTGCCCGAGGTCCTGCACAACCGGGTCGTGGGCCAGGATGAAGCGGTGGATGCCGTGGCCGATGCGGTTCTGAGGGCCAGGGCCGGACTTAAGGACCCCAACCGGCCTATCGGCTCCTTCATCTTCCTCGGGCCGACCGGGGTGGGCAAGACGGAGCTCTGCAAGACCCTGGCCCAATCCCTGTTCGATTCTGAAGAGAACATGATCCGGCTGGACATGTCCGAGTACATGGAAAAGCATACCGTGGCCCGGATGATCGGGGCCCCTCCGGGATACGTGGGCTATGAAGAGGGCGGACAGCTGACTGAGGCCGTACGCCGCAAGCCGTACTCGGTCATCCTTCTGGATGAGATCGAGAAGGCCCATGCGGATGTGTTCAACATCCTGCTTCAGATCCTGGACGACGGCCGGCTGACCGACAGTCACGGCCGGGTGGTGGACTTCAAGAACACCATCGTCATCATGACCTCCAATCTGGGGTCCCAGTTCCTGCTCGAGGGCATCACCGAGCGGGGCGAGCTGAAGGAAGACGCCAGGGGACAGGTGATGACCACCCTGCGCTCCGAGTTCCGGCCCGAATTCCTGAACCGGGTGGACGAAATCGTGATGTTCACTCCCTTGCTCCAAGAGCAGATCAAGCAGGTCATCGATCTGCTCATGCAGCGTCTGGAAGGCCGCCTGGCTGACCGAAAGATCGGTATCCGGCTCTCGGACAAGGCCAAGGACTTCATCGCCAGTGAAGCCTATGATCCAGTGTACGGAGCCAGGCCGTTGCGCCGTTACCTGCAGACCCATATAGAGAGCACCCTGGCCAAGAAGCTGATAAGCGGGGAGCTTATGGAGGGTCAGCAGGTGCTTGTTGATGAGCAAAACGGGGAGCTGGTCCTCGTGCTGGAGACGTCAGAGGAAGCGGCATAAATTTTTGGCCCGCTTCAAGCGGGCCAAAAATTTTCGGTTCTTCAACGTAGCCTGTGGATTTTTGGAGTTTGCCATTTCTTCTGTGTGCCCACTTTCGGCCCGGTATTTTCTAACTCCCGCCAAAGGGGGATCCCTGCCCCCTCCCGGCTACTCACGTGCAGGTCACTGCTTTCTGTGTGACGAAAGCTTATCATACACGTGAGTGCCGGGTTTCCCCCTTTTGGCGGGACCAAGAAAATGTGCGGGCCTGCCGCTCACGGCACACAGAAGAGACGGCAAACTCTTATGTAGGCAATTCCACTTTCTGTGTCGAAGAGCCAAATTTTCCTAACCTTTGCCATTGGATGTTACTGTAAACTACAAATTGAGTATCTGCATGAATATCCTGTGCATAGATATCGGCAGTGGGACCCAGGACGTTTTGTACTATCAGTCCGGTCAGCCCATGCAAAACTGCCCCAAGTTCGTCCTTCCCTCTCCGGCCCAGCTGGTCAGCCGGCAGATAGAGCAGCGCACCCAGGCCGGCAAGGACATATACCTCTACGGCCAAGTGATGGGCGGCGGGTTTGGCGGCCGGGTGTGGGCACATCTGGAAAAGGGGCTGTCCGTGGCCGCCCATCCCCAGGCCGCCCTGTCCCTGTCCGACGATGTTCGCTCGCTGGAGAAGCGGGGTGTTGCCCTCCGTGAGGCATGCCCGGCGGGGTATTGCCCGGTTTATCTCTCGGACTTCGATCCCGGGTTCTGGCGGGGGCTGCTGGCCCAGGCCGGGCTGGATATCCCGGATATGGTCCTGGCCGCGGCTCAAGATCACGGGTTTCATCCTCAAGCCAGCAACCGCCTGGGACGATTTTCCCTGTGGACCGAGCTTTTGAGCCAAACTCAGGGACGGGTGCAGGACCTCCTGTTCGAGCGGCCTCCGCAGGAGCTGACCCGGCTGCAGGCTGTGCAGGCCATGACCGGAGGGGGGCCAGTGGCCGATACCGGGGCTGCGGCTGTTCTCGGGGCCCTGTACGATCCTGCGATCCAGGCCCAGTCCAGTGAACACGGGGTGCTGGTGGTTAATGTGGGCAACAGCCATACCATTGCCTTTCTCGTCTATAAGGACCGCATCTACGGGATTTTTGAACATCACACAGGCCTTTTGGATGCAGGCAAGCTCTGGGAACTTTTGCGACGGTTCAAAGACCGGGAGCTGGACAACCAGGAAATCTTTGCCGACAATGGCCATGGATGCATGCTGTGTTCCGGCTGCCCGGAGGAAGCCTCTTTTGATGCTACTGTCGTTTTGGGCCCGCGGCGGGACATGCTGCACGGCTACCCGGTGACCTTTCCGGCCCCTGGCGGGGATATGATGCTGGCCGGGGCCTTCGGCCTGCTCCACGGCTGGCGCCTGAAAAAGGGAGATTGACAGGTGCCGGGGGTGACCACAGACCACAGACCACCGAAGACAAGGAGGCTCTATGCCTACGCCACCGTCGACTCAGGCCTGGAAGGCCTTGGCTGATTACCGCCGGGTCATGGACCAGGCACATCTCCGGGATATGTTCCGGGACGATCCGCGTCGCTTTGAACGCTTTTCCCTTCGCTTGGGGCCGATTCTGTACGACTATTCCAAGCAGCGCATCGACACCCGGTGCATGGAGCTTCTGTTTTCACTGGCCCGGGAAATGGATCTGGAGGGAAAGATCCAGGCCATGTACTCCGGAGCACGGATCAACCGGACCGAGGACCGAAGTGTCCTGCATATCGCCCTGCGCAACCGGTCCAATCGCCCCATAGAAGTCGACGGACAGGATGTGATGCCCGGGGTGAACGCGGTTCTGGACCAGATGCGGGAGTTCACCGCCCGGGTCAGGTCAGGGGAGTGGACCGGAAGCACCGGGAGGCAGATCACAGACGTGGTCAATATCGGCATCGGGGGATCTGATCTCGGACCGCGCATGGCGGCCAAAGCCCTGGCCGCATACGGCCAGCCCGGACTCTCCTGTCATTTTGTCTCCAACATCGATCCCACGCATCTGCATCAGTGCCTCCATGCCCTGGACCCGGAAACAACCCTGTTCGTCATCGCTTCCAAGACGTTCACCACTCAGGAAACCATGACCAATGCCCGTTCCGCCCGGAAATGGCTGACAGACGAGCTCGGGGAGAAGGCTGATGTGGCCCGGCATTTTGTGGCCGTATCCACCAATGAGCCCAAAGTCCGGGAGTTCGGGATCGATCCGAAAAATATGTTCCGTTTCTGGGACTGGGTCGGCGGGCGGTATTCTGTATGGTCGGCCATTGGTCTGCCTCTGGCCCTGCTCATTGGAATGGACCGCTTTGAGGACTTTCTGCTCGGGGCGCACATGGTGGACGAACACTTCCAAACCGCGGAACTGGAGGAGAACGTCCCGGCGATCATGGGGCTCTTGGCTGTCTGGTACTCATCTTTTCTGGGGGCGGAAAGCCAGGCTGTGCTCCCCTATGATCAGTATCTGGAGGATTTCCCGGCCTATCTGCAGCAAGGGGAGATGGAAAGCAACGGCAAGCGGATCACAATGGACGGCGAGGTTGTGGACTATCCCACCGGACCGATCATCTGGGGAGAGCCGGGGACCAACGGCCAGCACGCGTTCTTCCAGCTTTTGCACCAGGGAACCAGGCTCGTGCCCTGCGATTTCATCGCCTTTGCCCGCAGCTTGAATCCCATAGGCGAACACCATGAGATTTTGCTGGCCAACTTTTTTGCCCAGACCGAAGCCCTGATGCGGGGCAAGACAGAAGCGGAAGCCAAAGAGGAGCTCAAGGCGCAGGGGCTGGACCAGGAGCAGGTGGAACGGCTGGTTCGGCACAAGACATTCCCCGGAAACCGCCCATCAAGCTCCATAGTGGTTGAGGAGCTCACTCCCTACACCTTGGGAGCGCTCATGGCCTTGTATGAGCACAAGATCTTCGTTCAGGGCGCGGTCTGGAACATCAACTCCTTTGATCAGATGGGCGTGGAGCTGGGCAAGCAATTGGCCAAGGCCATTCTGCCTGAACTGCAAAGCCCTGGATCAGTCTCAGCCCACGACAACTCCACCAACGGGCTGATCAATGCATGGAAAGCCTTGGCCGGGCCCAGATAGGCGGGAGTCAGTCCCGTTCAGGGGGAAATGTCTGCATCAGGTGTTCTTGATCAGCAGCACCCCGGCGCAGAGGAGGAAAACACCAACCACCCGCCACATGGAGATGGGGTGGACCGGATAGCCGAGAAGCCCGAAGTGATCCAGGATGAGCGAGGCCAGCATCTGCCCGGCCAGGAAAAAGGCGAACATGGTGGTGGCCCCCAGCTTGGGCACCGCGATGATGGTCACGGTAACCAGGAATGCGCCGCCGAAGCCTCCAATCCAGACCCACCACGGACTTGCGCTTACTGTGCTCAACGCAGGCCAGGGGATGCGCAGAGCCACAGTGAGCACAAGCAGGCCCAGTGTGCCGACCATAAAGGATACCAGGGCGGCCAGGAAGTTGCTGTGCACCCACTGACTGAGTCTGGCGTTGATCCCGGCCTGGGTCGGGGCGACCATGCCGGCGGCAACCACGAGAAGGGCAAAGAGTATTTTCATGGCAGTTTCACGAGCATCAGGCGGCAGATGAGAATTGGAAAATCGAAACCAACTGAACATGCCTGGTCCGCATAAGCCACCAACCTTTTTTCTGCTCACGGATTTCGGTCTTCAGGATCCCTATGTAGGGCAGATGAAGGCCGTTCTCTGGTCCTTGTGTCCACAGGCCACTATCCTGGATCTCAGCCACGGGGTCCAGGCCCACAATGCCGTACAGGCCGGATTTTTCCTGGCCTCATCCTGGCCCTATCTCCCGGAAGGGTCGATCGGTCTGGCTGTGGTCGATCCCGGAGTGGGGACCAGCCGGCCTCTTCTCTTGTTTGAGCAGAACAAAAAATCTGTTCTGACCCCGGACAACGGCCTTATCGGCCTACTTCTGACCAGCCAGACCGACTGCCGTGTGTGGCGCATCAATTCTCCGGCTCCGAAAAATGAGGTGAGCGCAACCTTTCACGGCCGGGATGTCTTTGCTCCCTTGGCCTGCCGGTTGGCTGAAGGTGTCGAAGCTGCGGAGCTTGGTACAGAGATCACCCCTGCGGATTGCAGGAGCACGCATTGGAGCTTAGCCGTCCTGCATGGGAATCAGGTGCAGGCGACTGTGATGCACGTGGATGGTTTCGGCAATTGCATCCTGAATCTGGACTGTCGGACCTGGGGCCGACGCTTTCCGGCCGGGTCGTCTTTTGCCCTCCTGCATCCCAGGCGGGAGAGCGTATATGCGGTTTCCACCTACGCCAGAATCCCAGAAGACAGCGTGGGCCTTCTGGCCGGCAGTCAGGGCTATCTGGAGCTGGCCTGCAACCAACGTCCATGCGCCCGGCACCTGGATCTGGCCATCGGGGATGCGTGCATCATAGACCTGGGGTAAAATGGTTCTTCGACGTAGCTTGTGGATTTTTGGAGTTTGCCGTCTCTTCTGTGTGCCCACTTTCGGCCCGGTATTTTCTAAGCCCCGCCAAAGGGGGATCCCTGCCCCCTCCAGGCACTCACATGCTGGACATTGTTTTCAGATGGACTGAGCATATCATGCATGTGAGTGCCTGGTTTCCCCCTTTTGGCGGGACCAAGAAAATGTGCGGGCCTGCCGCTCACGGCACACAGAAGAGACGGCAAACTCTCATGTAGGCAATTCCACTTTCTGGGTCGAAGAGCCGGTAAAATCTGGGCGGTACTTGCCCTGCCAACCGCACCTGTCTTGATTGGGCAATCCGGCGACTGACTCCGGACCACCGACTACCGGTTATGTGCCCAGCCCCATTCCTGGCTGCATGATCCGGCCGCTCAGTTGAGTCTCATATCCACCCAGATCCTCGATCTTGTTTTGAAAATCGCCGTCCCGGAGCAGGGCGAGCACGGTCTGGACCTTGGGATCTTGCATATGGGCCGCAGGGATGATCAGGTCATAGCGCTCCCGGGCCAAGGGGACAAAGTCCAGGTCCAGGGCCTTGGCCGCAGCGTAGATGCCCATGCCGCAGTCAGCGGTTTGGGAAAGGACATTCACGGCCACGGCCATATGGGTAAACTCCTCCTGGTCGTAGCCGGTGATCTGATCCGAAGATATGCCCGCCTGCCGCAGGTGGTCGTCGAACAGGATCCGGGTCCCGGCCCCGCGCTGGCGATTGATGAACATCAATTGAGAGTCGGCCAGATCCTTGATTGTGGAAATTTTCTTCGGGTTGCCTTTGGGCACGATCAGGCCTTGATGGCGGATGGCCACATTGACCGCCTGCACCTCCACTCCAGGCAGGTACTTGTCCAGAAAGGGGAAGTTGTAGTCCTGACTGTCCG
This sequence comes from Desulfovermiculus halophilus DSM 18834, assembly GCF_000620765.1. Taxonomy (NCBI): domain Bacteria; kingdom Pseudomonadati; phylum Thermodesulfobacteriota; class Desulfovibrionia; order Desulfovibrionales; family Desulfohalobiaceae; genus Desulfovermiculus; species Desulfovermiculus halophilus. Next base: position 48,470 of record NZ_JIAK01000016.1, on the reverse strand, counting down.
GATCAAAGAGATGGGACCCGCCCAGGTGTGCGGTTCCCCGCTTCAGGGCCTGCAGTCCTCCCACGCTGCCCACATGGGTGGAGGCCAGGGTGATCGGCTTCTCCTGGTCCATGAGCTCGTTGGCCAAGAGATCCAGGATGTTGTCGTGGCTGCCCACACAGACCAGGGTCTGCTCCAGCTCATCCCTGGAGACCAGGCATTCGGCTGTCAGGGGCTTGTCCGCCGGATGGCCCTCCGAGGACCTGGGGATCTTGGCCATGCCCTGGGCCTTGGTCAGGGAGGTGATCAGGCCGGCCCCCCGGGGCAAGGGGGTCGCCACCCAATGCTCGCCCACCCGGCCGATGCTCAGGCGCAGGAATTCATCCTGTCCCAGCTTGGAGGGAACGCTGCGGGTCAAGGAAACTTGAACCGTGGGCCGGGACGGGGGGCGGATATGGCCGAGCCAGAAGATAATGGGGCGCAGGACCTGCTCGCAGCAGATCACGCTGCTCACCGGATAGCCCGGCGCTCCGACCAGCAGGGTGTTGCCGCTCAGCCCGAACAGACTGGGCTTGCCCGGCATGGCCGCCAGGCCGTGGATAAGCACCTCTCCCAGGTTTTCCATCGCCTTGCGGGTGTAGTCCTTGGTCCCGGCCGAAGAGCCTGCTCCGATGATGACCATATGGCTTCCCGCGTCCAGGGCGTCCCGGAGGGCCTGAGTGAGCTCCTGTTCATTGTCCGCAACCGGAGGAACCCGGGTTACCTCGCAGCCCCAGGATCCGAGCATTAACCCCATCACCTGCGAGTTGCTCTCAATGACCTCTCCAGGCTGGGGAGATGGCCGGGTGGTAAAGTCCAGGACTTCGTCCCCGGTGGGAATGATACGGACCCGCAGCTTTTGCCGAACGTTCAGCTCGAAGATCCCGCCGCTGAGCAAGGCACCGATATCGTACGCATTCAGGACCCGGTTTTGGGGCAGGATCAGCTCAGTGGCCACAATGTCTTCCCCGATGCGCCGGACGTGCTGCCAGGGATGGGCCGGAGCTTCGATGTGCACAGTCTGTTGGTCAGCCTGGTGCACGTGCTCGATCATGATCACTGCATCGGCGAACCCGGGCATAGGCTCTCCGGTGTTCACCGGCTGATAATCTTGGCCTGCCTTGAGGCTGACCGGACTGCCTTCCCGGGCCGCAAAGGTGCTTTCCGCTCTGACTGCAATCCCGTCCATGGCTGCGGAATGGTAGGTGGGAGACGAGCATTTGGCGTACACTGCTTGAGCTGTGATCCGCCCGGCTGCTTCATGGGTGGGGACGATCTCGGTGCCGGCCAGGGCGGTGCGGTCTATGCGGGACTTTATTTCCTCGATTGCCTGCTCAATCGGCACTGTTTGCAGATAGATGTTGCGTGTGGCGGTCATTATGCAGATATCCTTGACAGGTTGGAAAAATAAGGGCACCTGAAGCTCATGCCCCGTTTGAAACTGATTGTGGCCTATACTGGCACTCATTTCCAGGGTTGGCAAGTTCAGCCCGGGACACGTACAGTGCAGGGCTGCCTGCAGGATGCCCTGTCCACAATCTGTTCCCAGAAGGTTGTGGTTCACGGTTCAGGCCGAACAGACTCCGGGGTGCATGCCCTGGGCCAGGTGGCCCACGCCGATGTTCCCCAAAAGCGGTGTGATGTGCCCTGGGTCCGGGCCTTGAACCGTATGCTTCCCGAGGATATTGCCGTACGGGAGGCACAATATGTCCACCCCGGATTCCATGCCCAGTATTCGGCCCGGGAAAAGGAGTACGTGTACTCCCTGTGGACCCATCCGGAATATGTATTGCCCCAGGATCGGCCCTTTGTCTGGTGGATGCCCGGAGTGGAAGCCGCTCCCCTGCGGGAGGCTGCTGAAGTCATCCGGGGCGAGCATGACTTTGCCGCTTTTCAGAACGCCGGTACACCGGTGGCTCATACGGTACGTCGCTTGCATGATGTTGAAATAAGGGACAGAGACCGCCGGATTGACTGCAGCTTCACAGCCAACGGCTTTGTCAAGCAGATGGTCCGTAACCTCATGGGGGCCTTGGTGGCTGTGGGCAGGGGAAAGATGGGTATCGGCCAGTTGCGTTCTCTTTTGGAAAGCAGGGACCGCCGCTTGGGTCCGGCTACAGCTCCGGCCAGAGGCCTGACTTTGGTTCAGGTGGGATATGATCCGGGGACACTTTCCCGGATCAACTGATTGCCGGCGGCCTGAAGCGGCGCGAGACCCCTTGACAGGAAGGAAACATGCAGGTTCTCAGTTCAGTACATGCGTTCCAAAACCAGTGCCTTGATCTTCGCTGTTCCGGACGGGTCACTGCCTTGGTCCCGACTATGGGCTACTTTCATGAAGGACATTTGAGCCTCATGCGCTGGGCCCGGGAGAATGCGGACACTGTTCTGGTCAGTCTGTTCGTCAACCCCGCACAATTCGGTCCAGCCGAAGACCTGGACCGCTATCCCCGCGACCTGGAGAGGGACCAGGACTTGGCCCGGGAATCCGGGGTGGACATCCTGTTCACTCCCCAAGCGGATGAGGTTTACAGCCCCAATCACGATACCTGGGTGGACGTGCCCGGTTTGAGCACCTATTTGTGCGGGCAGAGCAGGCCGCATTTCTTCCGCGGGGTGTGTACCGTGGTCTGCAAGCTGCTGAATATGGCCCTGCCGCATACAGCGGTTTTCGGCCAAAAAGACTGGCAGCAGATGGTGGTCATCACCCGTATGGCCAGAGATCTGAATCTTCCGGTGCAGATTGTTGGACGACCAATCGTCCGGGAAGAGGACGGCCTGGCCATGAGCTCCAGAAATGCGTATCTCAGCGACCAGGAGCGGAGACAGGCTGCCCATATCTATGCCGGTCTGCAATACATCCAGGATTGGGTCCGGGATGGGGAAACCGGGACCGCGAAGCTCAAATCGCGGCTGGAAGACTACTATGCCCGGAACATACCGTCTGGACGCATTGATTATGTGCACTTCGTCCATCCCTGGGAACTGACCCCGGTGGATCGAATCGATTCCCAGGTTCTGGCTGCTGTGGCTGTGCATGTGGGCTCGGCCAGACTTATCGATAACATGCTGATTCAAGGATGATAAAATGGCAATGCGGTGTTTTTTACAGGCCAAGATTCATCGGGCAACGATTACCTTTGCCGATGTCGACTATGTGGGAAGCATAGCCATTTGCCCCAAGCTGATGGAGGCATCCGGCATATTGCCCAATGAGCAGGTGGACGTGTACAATGTGACCAACGGCAATCGGCTGACCACCTATGCCATTGTCGGCAACCAGGGGGAGATCGGCCTCAACGGTGCTGCGGCTCTCAAGGGGCGGGCAGGGCACAAGGTTATCATTGCCGCGTACACTTGGCTGAACCGGGACGAGCTGGATGGGCACGAGCCCAGGCTGGTCTTTGTCGACGAGCAGAATCGAGAAATGCGGTAACATTCACCGACAAGATCGAAGAACCCTTTATTCTCCGGAGGCGACATGAGCAAGAAAGTTGTGTTGGATCAGGAAGAGTGCATTGGATGCGAGAGCTGTGTGGAGATCTGCCCCGAGGTGTTCGCCTTTGACGCGGATACGGAAAAGGCCTATGTGATCAAGCCCGAAGGCGGCCCGGAGGACGACATCCAAGAGGCCATGGATTCCTGCCCAGTGGAATGCATCTCCTGGGAAGAGTAGGGTCTTGCAGCCGGAGCTGGAATAAGGACGATTTTTTGGTCGTTTTTTTGTTCAGACCCCACCGTAAGGGTGTGTGCTCAAAGGGCATGATGTGGTTCTTCGCCGCAGCCTGTGGATTTTTGGAGTTTGCCATCTCTTCTGTGTGCCCACTTTCGGCCCGGTATTTTCTATACCCCGCCAAAGGGGGGATCCCTGCCCCCTCCAGGCACTCACATGATGGACATTGCCTTCAGATGGACTGAGCATATCATGCATGTGAGTGCCTGGTTTCCCCCTTTTGGCGGGACCAAGAAAATGTGCGGGCCTGCCGCTCACGGCACACAGAAGAGACGGCAAACTCCTATGTAGGCAATTCCACTTTCTGTGTCCAAGAGCCCCTGATGTGATGCGCATCTTGCGCTTCCCATGCGGCGGAACAGTTACCCAAAGTTTCGTTTTGCCTTGCAAATCAAGCGAAGAGGAATGCCGGCAGGCAAAGGGCCCGCAAGGGCCCTTTTGTCGTTGAAATGGCCCCCTGCTTTTTGGCCTAGGCTGGGAGGTATGGCGAAAAGGGGCAGGGGACCAAAGAGGAATGCTACGACCTGCTGTCCGGCTTGTGGCCGGCCTGAGCCAAGGTGGCCCGCTCTTCAAGACGGTCGATGGCTGCAAAGAATTCCTTGATTCGTGAAAAAAGAGAAATAATCAAGCTCATAGACGTATATCCTCCTGTTCTGTGAGAGTTTTCAAATCCGAGTACAGAAGGTATAGAGCAAGCGGCGTGCCACATGAACCTGCAAGGTAAAAGCAAATAATAACAGAGAGATAAACGGGAAGGGCCCCTGGCGTTCGTTGCAATATGCAACAGGTGGCGGGTGGATGCGGGTCCGGGCCGGGAAATACGCCGGTGGCTCATCCATGTTGCATAATGCAACGAGTTGCATCATGCAACATGAGAATCCTTTTCCAGGCCATAGCGCTTGATCTTTCGCCACAGAGAGACCCGGTCAATGCCCAGGATTTGTGCCGCCCTGGACTTATTGTTGCCTGTGTGCTCCAGAACCCGGATCAGGTGTTCCCGCTCCAGTTCAGCCAGAGTCGAAAGTCTGCCGGCTCTTGGATGATCCACGGACTTCGCGGTTTGACCGCGGACCCGTTGGGGCAGGTGTTCGGGCATAATCACCGGCCCATCGGCCAAAACGACTGCCCGTTCAATAATATTTTCCAATTCCCGGACATTCCCCGGAAAAGAATAGGCTGAAATCGCCCGCATGGCAGGCGGGGCGATGTGGGGAATCTCTTTCTCGAACTGCCGGGCATATTTGTCCACAAAGTATCGGCAGAACAAGGGGATGTCATCCCGTCGTTCCCGCAAGGGGGGAAGGCGCAAAGTAAAAACATTGAGCCGGTAATAGAGGTCTTCTCTGAACGTTCCCCTGGCAATCTCCTGCTGCAACGGGCGGTTGGTGGCAGCCAGGATGCGCATATCAACCGGAACTTCCTCGGTCCCTCCGACTCGAATGATGGATTTTTCCTGCAGCACCCGCAGAAGCTGGACCTGCATCTGGGACGGCATGTCCCCGATTTCATCCAAAAGAATCGTTCCCCCGGAGATGGCTTCAAATACTCCTTTTTTGACCTTCTGGGCCCCGGTAAAGGCCTCTTTTTCGTGACCGAACAGTTCATTGCTCAAAAGCTCGGGATTCAGGGTTCCGCAGTTTACGGCCAGGAACTTGCGCTCTGCCCGCAGACTCATGCGGTGGATGATCCGGGCAACCATCTCCTTTCCTGTTCCGGTTTCCCCCCGGATCAGGACGGTGCAGTCCAGGGGGGCAATTCTAGTGATTTTTTTTTTCAGCTGCTGGATTTTTGGGCTCTTGCCAATCAGCTTGTTCAGATAACGCTTTCCGGAAACCAGGTCCCTGAGCTCCATGAGCTCCAGGCGCATGATTCGCTTGTCCAACGCATTTTTGATCAGAAAAAGGACCTCGTCTGGATGAAAGGGCTTGGCCAGATAATGGAAGGCTCCTTCCTTGATGGCCTCGACCGCGATTTCAACCGAGGCAGAAGCGGTGATGATGATGACTTCTGTGTCCGGATACAACTCCTTTGTCCGCCGGAGCATAGTGAATTCGTCAATTGATTCGTGCTCCAGATCGATGAGGACGACATCGAATTCCGTTTCCTCGATGGCTGTCAAGCCTTTGTCTCTGCCCAGGCAGCAGGTTACTCCATACCCTTTGTCTTGGAGCTTGGTCTGCAATTCCTGCATGGAGGCAGGGTCATCGGCTATGATTAAGATTTCTATTCCGAACATAGTGATGGTGTGTCCTTCGACGGGCCAACAGCCTGTATTTCTTATAATGAGAGGCGGCAGATATCCACCAGGTCGTAATAGATAAGACAGACGATGACCGTCCAGCCGACAAAGTGGAACAGGACATTGCCCAAGGGGTCCAGGCTGGGCTGAATGGTCTTTAAGGTGGCGCTGATCAAGAAGATTGTGCTGATCAGGATAAGAACGGCCACGAGATGGGTAAAAACGGACATTGCGGTGTTCTTCTGCTCTTTGTAGGTCGTTGTGGTCCAGATCTGGATCAGAGTGGCCCAGATGATGGGGATGGCCACAAAATAGAGCAGAAGATTGTTTTCATCCGGAAAGGTATAGCCCACATGGAATTCGAAGTACCAGACTCCGGCGATGAACAGGATCAGGTCCCGAAGGGCGACGAATACGACCAAGCCCTTGGATGAGGAAGCCGGTCTCGGATGCATGGGCTATCCGTCCTCTGCCTGGGGCTGGTGGTTCTGGAAGCAGGTCCGCAGCTTGTTCACCCGGCTTCTGTTCTGACCAAAGTCATAGAACCCGATTCTGGATGCCGACCGGACTTGGATCTGACGTGTGTCCCGGTGCAGGGAAAGCTCCAGGTCGTCAACAAAGCCGAAGACAGCCGAACGAAATGTGGCCCACATATACTGATCCTGTACCGTGTGAATGGTTCCTCCGATCTCCTGGACACAGGATTGAATCCGCTCCCAGGCCGCGTCTGCCGGGCCGTTGATTTTCAGGGGCTGGACCCAGGAGGGATGATCCTTGTCCTGTCTGCTGGAGACGCACACCGGCCGCTCCGGGCAGTTCATCAACTGGCCTTCAATAAGCCCTATGGGGGATTGATGCCTGGATACATACCCGAGAAGGGCCAGGAGGATACAGGCCAGGAGGCCGAAAAATATGGTGTAGTGAATAAGTGTGCGCAACATGTCTCCAGCCTTGTTTTCTGAGTTGAAAAGCGTGCATTTCTGGAACTCGGCGGCAGAGTTCAAGAATCTTTTTTTCGTCCTTCAACCAGGCAGTCCATGCGCTCAAACGAGTCCTGCCCGCTGCGCAGGTCCTTGATATCGACAAATCCTGCCTGTTGCAGATCATCATGGACTTCAGCAAAGGTATAGGTGTCCCCGCCCCTGGTATTGACCAGCATGTTCAGGGCAAACATGGCCCCGGCCCCTGGTTTGGTCCTGTCCTCATCCATGATATGATCCCGGATCAACAGCCTGCCACCGGGATTCAGGGCCTTGTAGACCTTGCGGTACAGATCCCGGTTTTCTTGGCGGCTGTTTTGATGAATAATGGCCGAGAGCAGGGCCAGGTCGAACCCCGAAGGGAGCTCGTGGAGGTAAAAGTCCCCGGCGACAAAGTCGACCCGGTCCTCCAGACCATGCTCGGCGATGAACTGCCTGGTCAGGGGAATGACCTGTTCCAGGTCGAAGACAGCGGCCCTAAGTCCCGGATTGGCCTGAAGGAAGGCTGTGGTGTACACCCCGGACCCTCCGCCGATGTCCAGCAAAGATCCGGCGAATGAGGCGTCGTATTCAGCAGCGATGTCCCGGGAGAGTTCACGGCCCACCACGTGCATGGCCCCGATGAAAGATCTCTGCTCCTTTGGGTCCAGGTTGGTCACGTGCTGCTGGTGCGGGTTTTCCCCCCGGCGCACAGTCTCGGTCAGATAATGCCAGTTGTTCCAGGTATGGGCCAGATGCTTGGCCATGGGGAGGACTGTCTCTTCGTGGTCGGAGGACAGCAAACGGCCGGCGGATGCAGGCTGATAGATCTGTGCAGGGCTTTTGGTCAAGAAATTCAGGGTGACCAGACAGTCCAGGATCCTGGTCAAGGCCCTGGGGTCGACTCCCAGGGATTCGGCCAGTCCCGGGGCAGTGTCCGGAGTCCGGTCCAGGGCGGTGAAGAGGTCCAGTTCACAGGCAGTCAGCAGGGTTCTGCTGGACATGAACTGACGGATAGGGGCCAGAACATCCTGGGCATTCGACATACTCGTGCTCCTTAAGATAATGCGCCATTCGGCCTAGAGATCACTGCCTCAGACCCAAGCTGCCTTCCGGTCAGGACGGCATCCATGTACACACTCGCCTCTTGATACCAGGGAGGTCTTATGTTGAAAACATTCCAGCGCCTCGTCAAGCAGTTTCAGTCCATACCGGAAAGGGAATTCCAGACCGGCCGGAGCAAAAGGCAGATGCTGGAACATATCCGGTCTGTGCAGGACGAGCCCAAAGACGCAGATCGTCTGCGCACCTATCTGTACGACCATGATCCGGACATACGCCGGGCCGCGGTTCAGGCTCTGGCCACTCTCTCATGGCAACCCTCCAGTGCAGCTGACCGTCAGATCTGGTCCCTGTACACAGAGGCTCCGGCGGATTTCAGCGATGTTCGGGCCAGCCAGTTTCTTGCGGATTGGGAGGCCAAGACCTCTTTGGCTCCAGGTGCCTATTGGACCCCTGTCGTCCTGGCCGGTCTGAGCTCATGGGGGACCAAAGGCCAACACGACCTGCACACCCTGATCCTGGACCGGACACGCAGCGTGAACACCAGGGCGGTTGCCCTGTGGGGCCTTGGCCTGTTTGGAGGGGCAGACGGCCGGGATATGCGTGATGTGTATGCCCAGAAGACAAACCTTCGGCTGCAGCGGACCGTGGTTCAGAGTCTGCGGTTTTCCGGTTCAGCCTCTATCCCGTACCTGACTGGGCTTCTCCTCCAGGAACACGATGCGGACATGTGCATGGACCTGGCTCTGGCTTTGGCCTGGCAGGGCAGAGATGCGGTCCCTGACCTGACCCCGCTTTTGGAGTCTGAAAGCCGAACAGTCCGAGAATATGCGGGCATGGCCCTCTTGGCAACTGCTGCTCCCGAAGCCCTGCACGCAGTATTTGGGCTCCGATCCAGCCGGGATGACGGTCGACTCAAGTCCCTGATCACTGAATGGCTCATCGCCTTGCAGGGAACTCCTTCCACCTGGAATGAGCTGAGCTCACCTGGCGAGGCCGGTCGTTTGTGCGCCGAGCAGCGCATCCTGCAGGCCGTAAACCGGGTCGAGGATGAGAGTGTGATCACCATCCTGGTTTCCATGCTCGCTCACGTCCCCGGCCGGGCCGCAGTGCCGGCGATTACGGAGATGATACGGGGATCGGACCGGGAGGAGTTCATTTTTCAGGCCTGCCAAATCCTGGGCGCCCGGCAGGCCGAAGCTGAGCTGGAGCTTATGCTGGGCCAGGGAAACACCCTGATCAGGACCTTTGCCTGTTTGGCATTGCTCCAGGCCGGGTTTCCAGTTATGCAGGTCCTGGCTGAGTGCTAAATCGTGGTCGGCAAACTCTAAAAATCGGTTCTTCGACACAGAAAGTGGGCACCCAGAAGAGACGGCAAACTCCAAAAAACCACAGACTACGTCGAAGACCCTAAAAATCCCTAGGCTGCGGCGAAAAAACCCATTTTTGGGGCCCGAAACTGACCTTGGCGCACAAGGACAAATCAAAAAGGACAGATGAACAGCTGATGCAGAGCAAAGATATCCGCAACATCGCCATTATCGCTCACGTTGATCACGGCAAGACAACCCTGGTGGATGCCATGTTCCGACAGAGCGGCCTGTTCCGGGAAGGGCAGGAGGTCGCAGAACGCTTGATGGACACCATGGACCTGGAGCAGGAACGGGGAATAACCATTGCGGCCAAGAACTCGTCTGTAATGTGGGAGGGGGTGAAGATCAACATCGTGGACACCCCGGGGCACGCCGATTTCGGAGGAGAGGTGGAACGGGCCCTGTCCATGGCCGACGGGGCCTTGCTGCTGGTTGACGCCTCTGAAGGCCCCCTGCCCCAGACCCGTTTTGTCCTGGAAAAGACCTTGGCCGCCGGACTGAAGGTCGTTGTCCTGGTCAACAAGATAGACCGCCAGGATGCCCGGTCAGATGAGGTTCTTAACGAGGTCTACGACCTGTTCATCGATCTGGGGGCCAATGATGAGCAGATCGATTTTCCCTACCTCTTTGCCATAGGCCGGGACGGGGTGGCCGGAACCGGAATCGAGGACATGGCTCCTGATCTGCGCCCGCTCTTTGAAACCATTGTCCGGCGCATGCCTGCACCGGCCGGGGATCCCAAGGCTCCGTTTCAGATGCTTGTCTCGGATCTGGGCTACTCAGACTACTTGGGGCGGCTGGCCATTGGCAAGGTGGCCAACGGAGAGGCCCGGACCAATGATCATTTGGTCTGCCTGGGTCCTGAGGGACAGATCAGCCCCCTGCGGGTCACTCGGCTGCAGACCTTTGAGGGCATGAGCCTGCAGCCTGCCGAACATATTCAGGCCGGGGACATCTGCGTTCTGTCCGGGATCGAGGATATCCACATCGGGGACACCATCTGTCATCAGCAATCCCCGCAGGCCCTCCAGCGGGTCAGGGTGGACGAGCCAACGGTGGGCATGCGGTTTACCATTAACACCTCCCCCCTTGCAGGGCGGGAAGGAAGCCTGGTCCAGTCGGGCAAGATCCGGGAACGTCTGTTCAAGGAGACCTTGAAAAACGTCTCTCTGCAGGTGGAAGAAGTGGAGAACCGGGAGACATTTTTGGTCAAGGGACGGGGCGAGTTCCAGATGGCCATCCTGATCGAAACCATGCGCCGGGAAGGGTTTGAGCTCACTGTGGGCCGGCCGGAGGTCTTGTACAAGGAAGAAAACGGTCAGATCCTGGAGCCGATGGAACAGGTGATAATCGACTGTGACCAGGAATTCACCGGGGTGATCACCGAAAAGCTGTCCGGACGCAAGGGAAAGATGGTCACTATGAACGCCAGGGGCAGCGGCCGGGTGCGCATGGAGTTCAGCCTGCCCTCCAGAGGGCTTATCGGCTATCGAGACGAGTTTTTGACCGATACCAGGGGCAGCGGTCTGTTGAATACGTATTTCGCCGGATACGAGCCGTACCGGGGGGCATTCGCCAGTCGAAGCACCGGATCCATCGTCTCCGACCGATTCGGCTCAGCCGTGGCTTACGCCCTGTTCAATCTGGAGCCGCGGGGGGAGATATTCATCGTCCCCGGGGATGCCGTCTATGAAGGGATGATCTTCGGGGAGCACAACCGGCCCATGGATCTGAACGCGAACCCGTGCAAGGAAAAAAAGCTGACCAATGTCCGGGCTGCCGGGCGGGATGAGAACGTGACCCTGACCCCTGTGCGGCCCATGACCCTGGAGCGGGCTATTCACTTTATTCGCGAGGACGAGATGGTGGAAGTCACGCCCAAGAGCATTCGGCTGCGCAAGAGCGTGCTTTCGGCCCAGAAACGGCAATCCATGCGTCCCAGCTCGTAAGGTTCACGATTCTGGGGCGAGGGCGGCAGACTATGACATATCTTCTGCTGGCGGTCATCGGGCTCTGTCTGTGCACCTCACCGGCCTGGTGCATGGACATCGATGCTGTTCTGGTTCAGAAGAACAAGGAAAAGATGTACCTGGTGGCCAACGGGCAGAAGGTCCGGGAGTACGACATAATCCTGGGCTGGAATCCGGACGGGCACAAACAGAAGGAAGGCGACGGGAGAACCCCGGAGGGCAGATATGTCCTGGACTACAAAAAGGACGACAGCTCCTACTACAAGGCCATCCACATCTCGTATCCCAATGCCCGGGACATAGCCAGGGCCAAAAGAGAAGGCGTGGATCCGGGGGGCCTGATAATGGTTCACGGCCGGAAAAACGATATAACCCGTTTGGAGTGGCGGCAGCGGCGATACAAATGGACCAACGGCTGCATTCAGGTCACCAATGCGGCCATGGATGAGATATGGGATCTGGTCCAGGTGGGGACGCCGATAGAGATTCAGCCCTGAAGTTAGGAGGTTCTTCGACGTACCCTGTGGATTTTTGGAGCCTGCCGTCTCTTCTGTGTGTCCACTTTCTGTGTCCAAGAGCAAGTCAGGAGATCTTGGTCCCCAGGGGCACCGAATAATCAGGTACGCACAAGACGATCTCACCGTTCTGGTTGGAAAAACCGGTGACCAGGCATTCCGAGGTGACCGGGCCGATCTGTTTCGGGGGCAGGTTGACCAGGGCGACCACAAGCTTGCCGATCAGATCCTGGGGCTCATAGAGGTCTGTTATCTGGGCAGTTGACTTCTTGACCCCAAGCTCCTGGCCGAGGTCCACATGCAGAATATAGGCCGGCTTGCGGGCTTCGGGAAACCGGTCGGCCTGAATGATGCGGCCGACCCGGAGTTCGACCTTTTCAAACTCCCTCCAGGAGATCATTTCCATTGCCTTCCTTCCCTTAGGTATGGCCGTTATTCAGGGTCCATATCCCTGGTTCGGACTGTTTGGCCGACTTGAGCACCTTCTTTTTGCGCAGGGAGTTTGCAGCCCAGCGGATGTCGCTTTGCCAGGTGTAGAACAGCTCTCCGCTCTGTCTCAGCTCATGTTCATAATTGTCCCATACATGCTTGCATACCATCGGAATTCTTGCCGATCCCCCATGGGCCTCCAGGGCTTCTGTAATCAAGGGCAAGAGGTCTTTTTTGGTCAACATGGATCCTCCCGGACGGGCGGTTGCCTCAGACGGCAGGAAAATTGCGGATGGATATCTGCCGGTCTATCTGACTGATTGGGTCATCACCAAAGCCCGGTGAGCGCAGACGTCTGAGCAGACAAGATCATCGGCAACACGGCCGTCCTGCATTGAGCTGGGTGCCCAGCTGCATGCAGGACCCGTTGTTTTCCGTCCTATGGTCGCCCATAGTTTGGCTTTTTCGATGAAGTCTCGAATTTTATACGTGTCGGAATAGGCCATTGTCAATTCCGAGGCCAGAATCCGCGCATCGAGGCCTTGCGACGCAAGGTCCTGCTGTCCGTCTGATTGAGCAGCAGCTCTGCCTCTATGAAGCATTCATCCTTTGATGCATACCGGGTGAGTTGGTCCCAGCAGGCTTCCTTAATCCCCAGCAGCTCTTTTGAATCCAGTGCCGTGGACCGTACCCCGCGGACAACCCCATCTTCAGCGGAGATCAGGTAGAGATCGACTCGCGGGCTGCCGGGGTCGATCTCGAAAAAGCGGCGGCGGCTGTCTTCCGCTTCCAGGTGGATGTTCAGGTAGACGTCAAAGGTCCAGGAGGCCCCCAGGCTGAACAGAATGATCGGAATGCCTTTGTCAATGTACACCCCGTAGGCGGCTTTGCCCTTGTGCCAGTCCTTGATCGCTTTTGGCCCCAGCCCGGCTGCAAAGGTCATAATGTCGAAGCTTCCCTGATCCAGGACGGGCATGTGCCCGTCAGACGGGGGCACGGCCCCCAGGGAATCACCAAGGGTATAGAGTGGCTTGCGGAAGGCAGGTTCGCTCATACACCAGATCTGGGTTGCAGGCTGTGAGTTTCGAGGAAGAGTCCCCTATAAGGGGATAGCCACCAAGAGGGTCGTGGTTTGATCATCACCGGACAATCGACACTGCCAGCCCAAGTTGTGGCAACAAATCCGAAGAAGCGGGAGTCCCAGCCCCATATGTCCCGGCTTGGTGCTTGCTCCGGCCTGCCAGGGAGCGATGGAGGGATCCAGCTGAGTCGGGGAGCTCAGGGCAAAGGCGATCCAGCCGTTGTCCTCGGCTACGTCCAAAGCCAAGGAAAACTCGCCCTGTAGCTGGGGCCACGATCCAAGGGACTCCACAGCGTTTTTTATCCCTTCTTCCAAGGCATAGAGCAGCCCGGCCGGCCGGAGGGTTATGTCCTCTGGAATCCGGCCGCTCAAGGTGACCTCGAACCGGACATGGTGTTTGAACAGGAGATTGTGCCGCCAAAATTCCGGTAGCCAGTCCAGGACAGAAGGCAAATGGATGGACACAGGCTCAAGGGTTGTGTACTCCGTCCTCTTGCTGAGTATGCGGCACTCCCGGGAAAAGGAGGTGCTCATGTCCACCATGCGCTGAAGGGATCTCTGCTGAGAGGAGAACGGGAGATCCGGTGTTTTGCCCATGGCCGCGCTCCACATTTCCATCTGCATGGAGAACGCATGGGCGTAATTGTGCAGGTTATGTCCCAAGCCGGGGAGCAGCTGCCCTGCGTTGCGGTTCAGGGCAGCCAGCACGAGCTCCGCCCAGGCGCGGGAAAGATAGGTATCAAGGTCCATCCCGAATCCAATGGTGTCTGTTTTGCCGGTCCGGGTCGCGCTGTCCACCGGACTCCTACTGCTGTTCCATGAAACGTTTGGCTCGTTTGGCCTCTGCGGTGTCCCCGTGGTCTTTGATCAGCTGCTGCAGACGGATGCGGCCGGCCTTGTTCTTGTCCAGGGCGTACAGGGATAGCCCCTGTTTAAGCAGGGCGGAGGTGAACTTCGAGCTCTTTGGAAACTCGGAAATGACTTTATTGTACAACATGACAGCCTGGGCGTATTTCTCTAATTGATACAGGCATTCGCCCTGCCAGAAATAGGCATTGGGGACCAGATCGTGATCCGGAAACTGTCCGGCAAACTCGGCCCACAACTCCTTGGCCTGGGTGTACTCTCTGTTTTGAAAGGCATTCAGGGCCTGTTCATAGAGAAGCTGGGGGGTATCCTGCTTTTGGGTGGCATTTTCCTTGCTTGATTGTGAGGGCTGTGCGGCCTTGGACTGCCCGTCTTCGAAGTCAACCCCCAGCTGGGACTCGACCATGGCCAGCTGCCGGCTCAGACGGTTTACCGTACGGGAGATGTTGTCCAGGGTCTGGGTGTTGTTGCTGCTTTGATCCTGCAGCTTTTTGATGTTGTACTCCATTTGTTCCGCCTTGCCCTGCAGGGTGGCCACATCAACGCGCATGTTTTCCAGCTCCGACCACAGATTGGCCTGGTGGGAGCGCATGTTTTCCGTACGGTTGGAAACCAGATGCGAGGTTTCCTCCTCAAGGGAGGCAAACTTCTGTTCCAGGCCTTGGATCCTGGTCTGCACCGTCTGCTGCTGCCTGCGTTCCAGACGAGCCATTTTGCTCTGCAGGTTTTGAATATCCTGGGGAGTGGCACAGGCGGCAACTACGATCAGCAAGCTGATGGGAAGACATAAGCGGAGCATACGACACCTCAGGCATGTATTACAGGGTCTTGATACCGCGTTTCCGGCCCCAGACACAATAGGCCACACCACCCAGAACGGGGAGAAACATGGCGGCGACCAGCCAGCCCATCTTTTCTGCGTACGACGGGTATTCGCAGTGGAATATATGCCAGATGGCCCACAGGTTCGGAGCAATGGGCAGAATAAAAGCCAGGGCGATGAGCACAAGGATGGGGGTGGAGAGTTCAGGCATGGGCGGTCCGTCCTTTGCGCCATAGAAGAGCCAGACCGAGAAAGAAAATGATCCCCGCGGCTACTTGGGTCAGGCTGAAGGGGCCTACAGCCCCTCGAAAGTCTCCCCGGAAAAATTCAATGCCAAACCGGAAAAGCGTAAACAGAACCAGGAACAGGCCAAAGCGCTGGCCGTATCCTGGAAGCTTGGAACGAAGCAGGAGAAGAGCGATACAGGTCACCAAGCCGGCCAGGGAATGATACACCTGGGTCGGATGCAGGGGGATATGCAACGGAGCCAAGGACTTGGGGTGAGTAAAGGTCACGGCCCAGGGGAGAGAGGTCGGTTTTCCGTAGCAGCAGCCGGCCATCAGGCACCCGATGCGGCCCAGAAATTGTCCGGCGGCTATGGCCGGTGCAAAGGCATCGGCCCATTTCCAGAAAGGCTGGCCCTTGATCCGAATCACTGCCCAGGCCGTGGCCACGGCGGCCACAACTCCACCCACAAAGACCAGGCCCCCTTTCCAGAACTGGAGGATGAGCAAGGGGTCATTCAGAAAGGGGCGGGGATCGAGGAGTACATACAGAAGCCTTGAGCCGGCAATGGCACTGATGATGAGATAAAAGCTCAAATCGGGAACAAACTGGGGATTGAGGCCGTAGTGAGGCGCTTCATGCATAGCCACCCGCATGCCGAGCACAAAGGCCAAGGCAATGAAGAACCCGTAGCTGTGAATGGTCAATGGACCGATATCAATGAGTATTGGATGCATGACGTCCTTTTCTGTACACGGCGATCAGCAAAAGAAAGGCCCCGCAGGTGATGGCGATATCGGCTATATTAAACGCCGGCCAGTGCATTCCTTGGACGAAAAAATCCAGGAAGTCGGTAACCACCCCGAGGCGAATCCTGTCCACAAGATTGCCCACAGCCCCGCCCAGGATAGCCCCCAGGCTGAACTGAAATATCTTGTCCCGCCGATGTCCGGTCCACATCAAGGACAGAATGATGGCCACTGCGGCTATGGTCAGGATGATGAAGAAAACCGGCTGCCACATGCCTTGCCCGTGGCTTAAAAAGCCGAAAGCGGCTCCCCTGTTCTGGATATGGACCAGGTTGAAGAATCCGGGAATAACCGAGTGCACATCCCAGATCTGAAGATTGGCCCGGACCAGGGCCTTGCTGGCCTGGTCCGCGCCGAGAACCGCGGCGGCCAGGAACAAAGGGCCGTACGGGAGTCGGTTGGATTGAGAGTCGGTCATGTACGCTCTGTTCGGATTGTCCGTCCCCGACAGTGACGGCATTGTCGGCTGTTCACCACAAGCCGGGCATGCCGAATCCCTCTCCCTGATCGGCATCCCGGCAGCCTGGTCCTATTCTGCTGCTGTCTGCAGACTGTGCATGACCCGACTGCATCTGGGGCAGATATCTGGATACTGGTCATCATGGCCCAGTTCGGGGCTGAATGTCCAGCATCGGGCACATTTTTCGCCTGCCGCGGACTCCACCTTCAGCTTCAGGCCGGACATCTCCTGACTGGAAACAGCCGTGTCCGGGGCGTCTTTTCCCGGATGAACGTGCACAGCAGAAACAATGAACAGCTCCGGGAGGAAATCCCGGTTGGCTTCCAGCTCGGCGTGCAGATCGTCATCGGCATACAGATGCAGGCAGACGTCGAGTGAATGGCCGATCCCGCCGCTTTTGCGTACCGGCTCGATGGCTCTGGTGGCCTCGGCCCGCACTTCCAGCATCCTGTCCCAAATCCGCCGTTCCTTCGATTCCATCAGCGGAGTCTCTTGCATGGAAAAGGGATAGGTGAAGATTGTGGGGTATGTCTCCAGGTCGATTCCCGGCACATGCTGATATGCTTCCTCGGCTGTAAAGCTCAAGATGGGGGCCATATCCCAGAGCAGCTGAGTGAGCAGGGTGTGCAGTGCGGTCTGGGCCGAGCGCCGCTTGTGGCTCTCCGGGGCGCTGACGTACAGGCGGTCCTTGAGCACGTCCAGGTAAAAGGCGCTTAGATCTGTGGCGCACATGGTGTGCAGGCTGTGGAAAACCTTGTGCAGTTCAAAGTTGCTGTAGTCCTGAGTGATCCGAGCATGTCGTTCCCGGGCCAGGTCCAGGACATAGCGGTCCAGGGGCAGGAGGTCCGGGCCGGGAAGCGCGTCCCGGTCTGGATCAAAGTCGTGCAGATTGCCCAGGATGAACCGGCAGGTGTTCCGGATCCGGCGGTAGTTGTCCACCAGCTGCTTAAGGATTGTTTCCGATATGCGCAGATCTTCCTGATAGTTCTCGGAAGCGACCCACATGCGCAGGATCTCGGCCCCGTATTTGTCCATGATGTCCTGGGGAGCGATGACGTTGCCGATGGATTTGGACATCTTTTTCCCCTGGCCGTCGACGACAAAGCCGTGGGTCAAGACACTGCGGTAGGGGGGAACGTCTCTGGTGCCCACAGAGGCCAGAAGCGAGCTGTGGAACCAGCCCCGGTGCTGGTCCGAGCCCTCCAGATACATGTCCGCCGGAAAGGTGCATTCGTCCCGCTGCTCCAAAACGGCTGCATAGCTGGTCCCGGAATCGAACCAGACATCCAGGATGTCGGTTTCCTTTGTCCACTTCCGCCCTCCGCATTCCGGGCAGGTCAGATCCTGGGGCACAACCTCGGACAGCTCGGCCTCGAACCAATAGTCCGCTCCCTGGGGATGGGAGGCGAAGCGATCCGCTATATCCTGCACCCAGTCCGGATCAAAATAGGCGTGCCCGCAATCGGCGCACAGCAAAGCGATAATCGGAACCCCCCAGGAACGCTGCCTGGAAATGCACCAGTCGGGGCGGTGGGAGATCATGTTCCTGATCCGCAGCTTTCCCCAGCTGGGAATCCAGCGCACCTGCCCGTCAATGGCCTGGACCGCCTTGTCCCGAAGGTCGTTGTGCTGCATGGAAATGAACCACTGGGTGGTGGCCCGGAATATGACCGGCTTCTTGCACCGCCAGCAGTGGGGATAGGCGTGAGTGATCTTTTCCTGGACCATAAGGGCCCCCAGCTCGGAGAGCTTGGCAATGACCTGGGGGTTGGCTTCAAAGACATGGGAGCCGGCAAAGAACTCCACCTCCGGGAGAAATCTTCCCTGGTCGTCCAGAGGGGCATAGATCTCCAGCCCGTAGCGCAGACCGGTGTCGTAGTCTTCTTGTCCGTGTCCGGGCGCAGTGTGCACGCAGCCGGTTCCGGTCTCCAGGGTCACATAATCGGCCAGGACCAGAGGCGAAGGGCGTCCGTATATGGGATGCTCGGCCAGCAGCCCTTCCAGGTCGCGGCCCATGAGGGTCTTGAGGGTCTGGACGTTGTCCCATCCGAACTTCTCAGCGCATTCCGCGAGCAGCTTCTCGGCCAGGATGTAGACCTCTCCCTGAACTTGAACCAGGACGTATTGGACATCCGGATGCAAAGCCACGGCCATATTGCCGGGAATTGTCCACGGAGTTGTGGTCCAGATCAGAACAAAGGCCGGGCGGCCGCCGATTTCAGGCAGACGATCCGTCAGCTCCGGATCGGTCAGAGGAAAGCGGACATAGATTGAAGGCGAGGTCTTGTCCGCGTATTCCACCTCTGCTTCAGCCAGGGCGGTTTCGCAGGACGGACACCAATGAATAGGCTTTTTGTTCCGCATCACCGAGCCGCGACGCATGAAAGCGCACAACTCCCCGGCCGTGGCCGACTCATAGCCCGGATTCATGGTCAGGTACGGCTCATCCCAGGTGCCCAGCACGCCCAGGCGCTTGAATTCATCCCTTTGAATGTCCAGATACTTCAGGGCGTATTCCCGGCATCGCTTGCGCACATCCAAGGTGGAGAGCTCTTTTTTGGACTGCCCAAGCTCATGCTCCACTTTCAGCTCAATCGGCAGGCCGTGACAGTCCCAGCCGGGCACGTACTCCGCCTGCCTGCCGGTAAAGTTCTGGGCTTTGACAATGATGTCCTTGAGGATCTTGTTCATGGCCGTTCCCAGGTGGATATGTCCGTTGGCGTACGGCGGGCCGTCGTGCAGAACAAACTTTTGCCTGCCTTCTCTGGTTTGGACCATGCGCTCATAGGCCTGGTTCTCCTCCCAGAAGCGGATCATTTCCGGCTCTTTCTTCGGCAGGCTGGCCCGCATGGGGAAGGAAGTGCGGGGCAGGTTCAGGGTCTTTTTGTAGTCGGTCATGGCGTTCTGTCACCTTGGCTTGGTCTGGTTGGAGGATACGGTTGAGATCAGTGGCGTACTGGAGCTGAAAAGCAGAAACCTGTAATAAGAGCGGGGCAAAGTCAAGCCGGAGCTCATCGGATTATAACCTGGGAATGACTGCGTCCAGGACCCTTCCCAGGTCCCGGCCTGAGGCCTCGGCTTGGGCGATAATCTCGTCCACCGATGTCTCCTGCATGCAATCGGGCAGATTTTTGTTGGTCAGACAGGAAATGCCCAGAATATTCAGTCCGATGTGCTTGGCGGCAATGGCTTCTAGAACCGTGGACATCCCGATGGCGTCTCCGTCCAGGAATCGATAGGCCCGGGTCTCGGCCGGGGTCTCCAGGCTGGGTCCCTGAACCCCGACATAGGTTCCCCGCTCCATGTGCACGCCGAGCTTCCGGGCGCAATCCACAGCCAGGTCCTGGAGGCAAGGAGAGTAGACCCGGCTCATATCCGGAAAGCGCTCTCCCCATTCATCGTTGTTCGGTCCGCGAAGGGGATTGAATCCGGTCATATTGAGCTGGTCGGCAATCAGCATCAGGCTGCCGGTAGCAAACAGAGGATTGATGGCACCGGCGGCATTGGTTAGGATCAGAGTTCTGGCCCCCAGAAGGGCGGCCAGGCGGACGGGGATACAGACTTCGGGAGCGGAGTAGCCTTCATAGAGATGAAACCGGCCTTGAAATACCAGGATCGGACGGTGTGCGCCATGACTGGCCAGAATCATCCGCCCGGCATGACTCTGCACCGTTGATTGCGGAAAGCCCGGGATTTCAGTATAAGGCAGCACAGCGGCTTCCTGCAGGCCGTCGACCCAATGGCCGAGCCCCGTGCCCAGGACAACCGCCGTCGCCGGCGGAGTAACCAGGCCGAGCCTGGATCTGACCTCGTCAATCATGGTTTGGTCTGGCTGCCAATGCATGACGACCCCTCGTGATGTAGTCTGGTTGGGCACACACAATAGACCGCAAACTGCAACCATCCACAGGTTGCGTGGAAGAACCTTGACGGGTTTTCACCCTGAACGAACGACGAACCTGTCCTGACCTCGCAGGACACTGTACAGACCAAGGAGGCATTGCATGGCTGGCACATACAACAAGGTGATCATTGTCGGCCGGTTGGGCCGCGATCCTGAGCTGCGCTACACACCCGGGGGCACCCCGGTGGCCAATATGCCCGTGGCCACCAATGAGGCCTATACCGATCAGGAGGGGAACCGGCAGGAAAAGACCGAATGGCACCGGATCGTCATTTTCGGCAAGCAGGCTGAGAACTGCTCCCAGTATCTGTCCAAGGGCCGCTCCTGTTTGGTGGAAGGAACCCTGCAGACCCGCAAATGGCAGGATCAGCAGGGCCAGGACCGGTATACGACGGAAATCCGGGCCTTTCGAGTGGTTTTCCTCGGGGATCAGGGCTCGTCCAATCAGGGGGGGCAGTCATCCCGGAACGCGCAGTCCCAATCCAGCCACCAGGGCCAGCAGGAAGGGCCGGACCCGTTTCAGGACAATCTCGGACCGGCTTTTCCGTCCGAGGCCGGAGCCATCGACGAAGCGCCGTTCTAAAACCCCGCCATGCTCTGGCCGGGGCCTGAGAGCACAGCGGGATAACGGGTGCGCCCGGGCAGCATCGCCCTCCACGAATCCTGCCCCGGCCCGCTGATATCGCCGCGCCCTGGTCTAGATCTCAAAGAGCATTTCCAGATCATCCCGGGTCAAGGACTTCCATTGGTCCTGCCCGGGGATGATGGCGTCGGCCACTCCTTTCTTCTGCTCCTGCAGCTTGAGGATCTTTTCCTCCACACTGTTCTCGCAGATCATCTTGTAGGAAAACACTTTTCTGGTCTGTCCGATTCGATGGGTGCGGTCTGTGGCCTGATCCTCAACCGCCGGATTCCACCACGGATCGTAGTGGATCACGTAATCGGCTGCGGTCAGATTCAGACCCGTCCCTCCGGCCTTTAAGGAGATCAGGAAGATGGGGACATCCGGATCGTTGTTGAACTTGTCCACCTGATCGAACCGGTCCTTGCTCGCCCCGTCCAGATAGGCATACGGCACCTTGTTCATGTTCAGCCAGGAGCGGATAATATGCAGCATCTGCACGAACTGAGAGAAGACCAGGACCTTGTGCCCGTCCTCGATGATTCCGCTGACCAAGTCCTTGAAGGCCTCGAACTTGCCTGAGGGCAGATTGGTGTTCACCCCGGGGATGTCCAGCTTGAGCAGCCTGGGATGGCAGCAGATCTGACGGAGCTTGAGCAGGGCGTCGAGAATGGACATCTGACTCTGGGCCATGCCTTTTTCCTCCACCTTCTGCAGGACCTGCTCCTTGAGCCGCTTGGCCAGCGAGGCGTACAGCTCCTTCTGTTCGTCCACCAGGGCTGAAAAGTACACGGATTCCACCTTGGGCGGCAGATCCTTGGCCACGTCGTTCTTGGTCCGGCGCATGATAAACGGTCTGACCCTGGAGCGCAGATAGTCCATGCTCTCCGTGTCCCCGTCCTTAATCGGTTTGACAAACCCTTTTTGGAAGGCGTTCTGGGACCCCAGAAAGCCGGGCATCAAGAACTCGAACAGGGACCAGAGCTCCAAGAGATTGTTTTCGATGGGCGTGCCTGAGAGGCAGACCTTGAACTTGGTTCGCAGCTTGCGCACCGATCTGGCGGTGATTGTATTCGGGTTCTTGATGTTCTGGGCTTCGTCCAGAATCACTGAGGTGTATTCATACTTGTTCAGATCCTCGAGATCCCGGCGCAAGAGAGCGTAGGTGGTCAAAACCAAATCGCTCTTGGGGATTTCCTTGAACAGGCCTTCCCGCCTGGCCCCGTAAATGAGCAGCTGCTTCATGGACGGGATGAACTTCTGGGTTTCCCGCTGCCAGTTGGGCAATACAGAGGTGGGAACAATAACCAGGTGCGGTCCGGGGACCCCGTTCTCATGCAGATACTGGAGCATGGCCAGGGTCTGCAGGGTCTTGCCCAGGCCCATCTCATCGGCCAGGATTCCCCCGAATCCATACTCGTACAGAAAGTTCAGAAAGCTCAATCCCTGCAGCTGATAGGGGCGGAGCTCGGCATCCAGCTTCTGCGGGGGATCGACTTGCCTGATCTCCTGAAAATCGTGGATTTTTTCCTTCAGGTTGTTCCAGAATGAGTCGGTCTGGGCCTCGGGGAGATCTTCCAGGATCTTGTCCAGGACCGGGGCCTCGTATTTCTGGAAGGCCTTTTTCGGCGGCTTTTCCGGATCCAAGCCCATGGCCCGGAGCTTGTGGCTGAGCTCCTTCAGCCAGGATTCGGGCAGGCTGGTATAGGTTCCGTCCTTGAGTTGGACATAGCGCTTACCCTGGGTCCAGGCCTTCCAGATCTGGTCGATGGGCACCTTGACGTCGTCGTACTCCACCGTCAGGTCCAGATCGAACCAGTTGCTGTCTTCCTCTTCCTGCTCCACGTTGGCCACGACCTTGGGATTGGCATGCCGGACCTTGTACCTGCCCAGGTTCTTTTCCCCATAGACCCGGTAGGTCTTGACCAGCTCCGGATAGGTGTCCAGGAGGAAGTTGATGGCCTCTTCCGGCTCCAGAAACCACATGGCGTTGTTTCTGGGCTGGAAGTTCATGTCCTGGAGCAGGGTGATCAGCTCTTCTTCCTCTTTCTGCTTCCGGCGCAACAGGAAGGATTTGCCTTCGAACTGATAGCTTCCGGTCTGCAGTTCCGGATTGGGACCCTCCAGGGTGATCTCTCCGTGTTCCGTCTCGTACACATTCTGGATCTCCAGGGTCAAAAGGCTGCCTTCCTCGTTCAAAAAGAGCTTGGGGTTGTAGGCAGCCGGAACAAAGATCGGCTCCATCCGTTCCAGGAATTCTTCCTGGCCGTACAGGTTGGAGCCGGGGATCTTGGTCCACACCCGATCCAAGAACTCGGACAGCTCGGAGTGGGGCACGATAGGTGGCTGATGGATGAGTTCCTGCAACAGTTCGCTGTTCAAGCTGGTCAAAACCGGATAGAAGGTCTTTTTCCACAGCAGCCAGAGGGGGATCTGACCGTAGAAGTAGACCTCCTGCTCGGATATGGAAAAGGGCACCTTGTCTTCCTGCCCCAGCAGGATGTCGAAGCTTAACCCGTGCTCAGAGATCTGGGGCTTTAGAAGCATGCGCATGCTGTGGGACTCAACTCGTACCGGCTGGTCTGTTTCTTCCCAGAACAGGTACGGCTCGTCCTTGACCGCCCACAGAAACCAGTTAATCAGCCCCGGGGGAACATCCACCCGGTGACCTTCATAGTCCAGGTACTGGCCGATCTGATGGGCAATGGCCGGCAGGGAGGGACAGGTTTCGCTCCAGTCCGGGTTGTGGATTAACTGCTCCAGGGATATGGGATTTTGGACCTTGGAGAGTCCGGACTTGTTCTGCCTGGCCCGGAAGAAGGCCACCTGAAGCCGTTCTGGCTCAGGGAAAAAACGGAAAATGAGGTAGTTGTTTCCTGGCTCGGGTTCTGGCACAGTTGCAAAGAAGGGGCGGAATGTATGCCGCCAGTCGGTCCTCGGTCTGGGAGTAGGCTCCTGGCCTCCATTCTGCAGAGTGGCCAGGATCTTGAGCATGGTCGCCCCCACATGGGGGCAGACACCTGTAAACGAATCCGGGCAGTTGCAGAAGAAGTTCACCGACTCTTCATTTAGATTGATCCCGATTTCCGGATTATAGACCTGAAAATCGTCGGACTGGATTCTTCCTTCAATATCCCAGTAGTTTTCTCGCTTCTTCAGGTCCAGTTTCTGCACCCCTTCATTGGCCAGAATGCTGCGGGCGTTTTCCAGTATGTATTCCGGGATGTTTTCCTGCAAAAAGGTATCGGTTATGGTCTTGACAGTATTTTCTTCACTCGTAGGCATACGGTTCCGGTCTCCATTCAGGTCCAGTCCACTCTGTCGGCTTAAGGCGGAAGTTTCAGCGCAAGGGCAATCAAAATATATAATCTAGACTAAGAATTTTGGCAAGGACGAACCACTGTTTTTTTATCCTTAACCTTTGCAGTGAACGAGATGATTCGAATAAATGACATTCTGGAAAAAGCCGGAGAATACTTAAGCGATTCCCATCTGGCCTTGATCCAAAAGGCGTACGTCTACTCTGCATCCGTGCATTCCGGGCAGGTCCGCCTTTCCGGGGAGCCTTATCTGTCCCATCCCTTGGAAGTATGCAACATCCTGGTGGATATGCGCCTGGATGCCGATACCATCGCAGCCGGACTGCTGCATGACTCTGTAGAGGACTCCGGAGTCAAGGTCAATGAGCTGGCCGAGCAGTTCAATAACGACGTGGCTGCCATTGTGGACGGGGTGACCAAGATCGGAAAGGTCACCTTCAACTCCAAGGAAGAGGCTCAGGCGGAAAACATACGGAAGATGATCCTGGCCATGGCCAAGGATATCCGGGTCATACTGGTCAAGCTGGCCGACCGGCTGCACAATATGAACACCCTGGAGCATCAAAGCCCCATCAAGCAGCGGCTCATTGCTCGGGAAACCATGGACATCTACTCCCCGCTGGCCCACAGGCTCGGCTTGTACAGGATAAAGGTGGATCTGGACGACTTGAGCCTGAAGTATCTCAAGCCGGACATCTACAATCAGATCGTGCACGGGATCAAGGAACACCGGACCCTGGGCAAGGAATATATCGACCAGGTGATCAGCATTATAAAGGATATCCTGGAGTCCAACGGCATTCAGGGCCGGGTCAGCGGCCGCCAGAAGCACATATTCAGCATCTACGACAAGATGCAGAAGCAGAACCTGGCCCTGGAGCAGGTGTACGACCTGATAGCCTTTCGGGTCATCGTCAGCTCGGTCAAGGAATGCTATGCCATGCTGGGGCTCATCCATTCCACTTGGACCCCGGTTCCGGGACGATTCAAGGATTATATCTCCATGCCCAAGGGCAATATGTATCAGAGCCTGCATACCACGGTTGTCGGGCCTGACGGGGAGCACATAGAGATCCAGATCCGGACCGAAGAGATGCACAAGGTCGCGGAATACGGTGTCGCCGCCCATTGGAAGTACAAAGACGCGGCCTCATTCAAGCCCAAGGATGAGGAGCGTTTCGTGTGGCTGCGGCATATCCTGGACTGGGAGCAGGAGCTCAAGGATCCGCGGGAGTTCATGGCCTCCCTGAAGGTGGACCTCTTTGACGATGAGGTCTATGTGTTCACCCCCAAGGGTGAGGTCCTGGACCTGCCCATGGGGGCCACCCCAGTGGATTTTGCGTATATGATCCATACCGAAGTGGGCAATCGCTGTTCCGGCGCCAAGGTCAACGGCAAGCTGGTTCCTTTGGATACTGAGCTCAAAAACGGGGATTCGGTGGAGATCATAACCAATGTACACCGCAATCCGAGCCGGGACTGGCTGAAGTTCGTCAAGACGGCCAAAGCCAGGACCCGGATCAAGCACTGGATCCGAACTCAGGAGAGGGAGCGGAGCATATCTCTGGCCAAGGAAATGCTGGAAAAGGAAGGGCGACGGATGGACATCAATTTCCAGAAGGCCCTGAAACAGGGCAAGCTGGAAAAGATCGCCTCCGAGTTCTCTTTAAAGACTGTGGATGACCTGCTTTCAGCTGTCGGCTATGCCAAGATAACCCCGAAACAGGTCCTGCACCGTCTGCTGCCCAAGGAAGCTCCGGCCCCTGAGCGCCAGCCCAAGGCCAAGCAGAAGCCGAAGGAAGACAAGGAAAGCAAGAGTGAAGAGGTGAAGGAAGGGGTCCGGATCAAAGGCATAGACGACGTTTTGATCCGGTTCGCTCAATGCTGTCAGCCGGTGCCCGGGGACCCCATTATCGGCTACATCAGCCGGGGCAGGGGGGTGATCGTCCATCGTTCGGACTGTCCGAATATTCAGCACTTCAGCCCAGCCCGGCTGGTCACTGTTACCTGGGAGGGAGAGGAAAGCGCGCTGTTTCCGGCCACCATCAAGATTGTCTGCGACAACAAAAAGGGCGTTCTGGCTCAGATAACCGATCTCTTGGCCCGAGAAGGGGTCAATATCGAGTCCGGCCATTTCCATTCCTCGGTGGAGGGCAGGACAGATATATACCTCAATCTGCAGATCAGCGATTCCTCTCATCTGTATCGCTGCCTGGAAGAGCTCGCTGAGCTAAAAGCCGTGCACGAGGCGGTTCGGACCAGCAGCAAGGAGGCGGCGCACTAAGCGAGCAGTCCGTCCCTGATCCGGGCCGCCCTGGCGGAACGCATGCTTTTGATGGGCAAGGCGCCTTTGCCGCTGGAGGTCATCATCCCGCCTTTCCGGCCAGGGAGAAGATCATTGGATTCGTACATGGGAGGCGCCGCGTGGTTTGGGAATAAAATGGCTTTTCGACACAGAAAGTGGGCACACAGAAGAGATGGCAAACTCCAAAAATCCACAGGCTACGTCGAAGAACCAATAAAAAAAGGGTTACAAATCGGATTTGTAACCCTGGTGTGTATGGTCGGGATGGCAGGATTCGAACCTGCGACTTCAGCGTCCCGAACGCTGCGCTCTAGCCAGACTGAGCCACATCCCGTGCAAGAGGGATGTATAGCTGAGAACAATATAAAATGCAAGGACCTTTTTTCGGTTTTCGCCCGTAATTGATCAGGAGATCTGAACGCGGTGCCTCTCGACCTTGCCATCAGGGCAATTCTGTGCCTACCCAGACAATGGCCCCCAGGACGTGCACCAGGTGCGTGGTCTTGGATACGTATACAGGAGGATAATCAGGGTTGGGGCTGATGAGCATGAAAAGGTCAGGATGGCGCTCAACCCGGCGGATCAGAATCGAATGGTCGATGCCCAGGGCATAGATGCGTCCGGAGATGATCTCTTTTTGCTCCTGATCTATGAGCACGTGGGCTCCGCTGGGGATGGTCGGTTCCATGGCATTGCCGACGGCCCGGAGCAGGACCATGCTGTGGGCACTTCCTTTGTCCCGCAGCCATCCGGAACGGAAGGCATACGGGGCCGGGTCCTGGCCGCTGTCTGCAGGCACAAGCTCTCCGTTTTCGGACAGCCGGGGTTCTGCCAGGGGAACCGGGAGGTATTCCCCTGCGGAAAACATCCCGTGATCAGGGTCCTGGCTTTCTCCTCCCAGCCAGGATGGGTCCAGAGAGAAGTCCCGGGCCAGCTTGTACACCCACCGTTCCGGGACAGCCCCCCGCTCTTTGGCCTGGGTCACGGCTGAGCGGTTGACGTGCAGATGGCGGGCCAGATCGGTCTGGGACCGGATTGGGGTTGACGAACAGAGCCGGGTGAAGAATTCTGTAAACGAAGCCATGAATTCTGTGTATCATCCACGCATGAAAGCAACAACACAACAGAGCAGGAGGAAAACCACAGTGAACCGGACAGAGACAAAGGATACGCCCATCCCTTGGAACGCCGGCCCCGAACCCGGGGAAGCTCGATGACCAGCCAGACTTACGACGTGATTATTGTCGGCGGAGGACCTGCCGGACTTTTTGCCGCCTATTATCTGAGCACGCACACCAGCCTTCGGGTCGTGCTTATTGACAAGGGCCGCATGCCCTGGGAGCGGAAGTGCCCGATCAACGACAGCCACACATGCGCCCGTTGCCAACCATGCAATGTCCTCTGCGGACTCGGCGGGGCCGGGCTCTTTTCCGACGGCAAGCTGAACTTCATACCCAAGCTGGGCAAGACCGACCTGCTTCAATTCATGTCCTGGAATGAGGCCACCGAGCTGATCCAAGAGACCGAGTCCATTTTCAACCACATGGATATGGACGCAGAGGTGTACCCAACCAATATGGATCAGGCCAAGAACCTGCGCAAAGAGGCCCGCAAAGAGGGCATTGAACTCTTGCTGATCAGGCAGAAGCATCTGGGCAGCGACAATCTGCCCAGGCATATCGGAACCATGGTCCAAAAGACAATGGAGCAGGGGGTAACAATCCGAAGTGCAACCAACGTGACCAGTCTGACCGTGGACAACGGGCAGGTTCACGGTGTCTCCCTCAGCAGCGGAGAGACCCTCTCCGCCCGCTGGGTGATCCTGGCCCCCGGGCGGGGCGGGGCGGAATGGATGAACTCTCTGGCCGACCAGCACCAAATAGGCCGCAATCAGCGGGGCATCGAGGTCGGGGTGCGGGTTGAAGTGCACAGAGATATCCTGCAGGATGTAACAGATATTATTTACGATCCGACATTTTTTATCCAGACCGGAAAATACGATGATCAGACCCGGACCTTCTGCACCAACCCCGGGGGGTATGTCACCCAGGAGAACTACCAGCGCTTTGTTTGCGTCAACGGCCATGCCTATGTCCAGGACAAATCGGAAAACTCCAACTTTGCCTTTTTGTCCAAGGTGGTGCTCACCGAACCCATCACCGACAATCAGGCCTATGGCGAGTCCATAGCCAGGCTGGCCTCCCTGATCGGAGGCGGAAAGCCGATACTGCAGCGTCTTGGAGATCTCAAACGGGGCAGAAGGAGCACGTGGTCCAGGATCGAAAAAGGCTACATCCGGCCCACACTGAATGCCGTTGTCTGCGGCGACATCGCCATGGCCCTTCCGGAACGGATCTTGACCAATATCGTCGAAGGCATCCACAAGCTGAACAAGGTTGTCCCCGGTGTTGCGAATGACGAGACCTTGCTCTATGCTCCGGAAATAAAGTTTTTTGCCACCCAGATCGCCACTGACCGCAGCCTGCAGACCCAGATCTCCAATCTCTATGTTGCCGGAGACGGAGCGGGAGTGGCCGGAAATATCGTGGCAGCCGCAGCAACAGGTCTTATCCCGGCCAAAGCCATCGCCGGGCAGGCGCTCGGCGAATGAAGCCTTTTTGAGCTCAAAAGAACGGCAGGGCCTGGGCCTGCTCCTCTGGGCCGGAGGTAGCCTTCAGATCGCCTGAAGGAATTCGTCCGGGACGCGGTCATGACCGCGGGTCATCAGGCCCCAGGGGGAGAAAGAGCTGAAAATCAGACGGGTCGTCGGTCTCGCAGTGCCAGGAGCAGCCCACGCATTGAAAGCTTGACCTGGATTTGTTCACGTACCATCTGCCCTTGTGGGGATGCGGGCAGTGGAAAAACACATACACCCGCCCCCGGACATGACCTCGAAAAGGCCTGTACCCGTTATTGTGCAGATAGGTTATAAAGTCCATTCCGTGGCTCCATAATACATGCCCTCTATTCTGGCATTATGTCCTGTGCACCGCAACAAGGAGAAGAAGTCATGGCCAAGAGCTTGCATTGTCTGGTATCCGGCAAGGTTCAAGGAGTCAACTTTCGGTCCTGGGTCAAGGGGCAAGCGGAAAATATGGGCCTGAAGGGCTGGGTCCGCAATCTGGATGACGGCCGGGTGGAAGTTCTGGCTCAAGGACCAGATGAGGCCCTGCAGGCATTGAAGGGGAAACTGGCCTCCGGGTCAACTATGAGCCGGGTGGACAATGTGGAAACCAAATGGATGGACTACGATAAAGAGTATGCAGCATTCGAGCTTCGGCTCTAAACCGGAGGCAGTACCGGGAAACAGTGCTTCAGCACATCTTGACCAGTGCATCCTGCCCAAAGCACGCAACAGGATGCTCATTTCTTGGAGATGTTTTGCGTGCATCCGGAGTGCATTCGTGGGCAACCTCACATTGAGAATGTGTCGTGCAGGGCACTGTCCGGAAATAAACGAACGGCCGCAGTATTTACTGCGGCCGTTCGTTTATTTGACTAATTGATCCATGATGCGCAGGACTTGATGCCCTAATGCACTGTCTTTGCTTATTTCCCGCTCCACATTTGTAATTCCTTTCAAAACAGTTGAGTGGCGGCGGTTGAATTGGCTGCCAATATCTTTCAGGGAAAGACTTGTGTATTTTCTGGCCATATAAAAGGCAGTATTCCTGGCGGATACAATAGATCGTTTTCTGCTTTTGGACTGCAGCATATTCAACGGCATATCAAATGCACGGCAGACGCAGTCAATAATGTCCTCCATATCCGGGGTTGTATTTTCCTGGCTGTAGTTCTGCAGGACATCCCTGGTCATTTCCTCGTTGACCGGCTCCTGCAGGAGATTTGCCTTCAGGGAGAGGTTGTGCAGGCAGCTTTCCAGCTGCCGCACATCGGACCGAATTGTGGATGCTATGAGATGACACAAGGAGTCCGAGAGCCGGAGTCCTTTGCTTTGGGCTTTTGCTTGCAGCAGCCTGACCCGAAAGTCCAGGTCCGGCTGCTGAATCGGGGCCAATACTCCGGAACAGAAATAGGAGGTGAGCTGACTGTCTACCTTTCCCAGCTCCTTGGGCAGAAATGAGCTGGAGAAGACAACCTTGCTTCCCTGATCGCCCAGATCTTTGATCAGGGACAGGAGTTCCTCCTGCATTTTGGCCTTGCCCTGAAAGAAGTGCACATCCTCCAATAAGAGGACGTCCACGTTCTTCCTGTATCTGGCCTTGAAGGTCTCCACATCCCGCTGCTTGATGGCTTTGACCATTTGATTGGCGAAGTGTTCGGCCGGGAGGTAGCAGACCTTGGTCTCATGTCGCTTTTTATGCTGGCAGAGATGATACCCTATGGAATGAAGCAAGTGGGTCTTGCCCAGACCCGGGGAAGAGCAGAGAAAGACACTGCCGGCTGGAAAGGTGTCGGTACACAGGCCTGAACACGCTGCATAGGCCAGTTGGTTGCAAGATCCGACCACGAAATTGTCGAATTTATATCGCCAGTTATATGGCGACGGCGATGGCCTGGACGCGCTTCCGGGCAGACGCCCCTGCTGCTGATGCGATGTCGGTTGCAGGAGCTTTGGGCTGCCCGGGGCAGCAGATTTTTGGCCCGCAATGGCGATATCCGGGATATATCCCAGAGTGGACGCCGCAGCTTGGACAATCGTGTCCCGCAGCCGGTCTCTGACCCAGGAGGCAACGAACTCATTGGGAGCCGTCAGGTAGATGGTCTTTTCCTGGATCTCAGCCTGCAAGGGCTTAATCCACACCTGAAAAATTCCGGGTTTGAGTGATTTTTGCAGGTCTGCTTGAATCTGGTGCCACGTCGTGTTCATAGGTTCGGCAGACTAATCGGCGGGTCTTGTTTTGGCAATCAAGGATATGGGGTAATATCTCCGGAGAGCAATTGAATATACCTCATACATAATTTATTGATATATATTTATTATTTTTTTAAGCCCCGTACTGCCGGTTCTTTGAGCCGAAGCTAAAAAATTCAGTGCGCTTGCGGGGGAGAGACCTTTTTGGGGCTGATTATCGACATCTGTTCGCTGTTTCTCCACAGCCAATATTTTATTTTTGTACATATTGCTCCAAAATTCTAACAGATATTTCTTGTTAACCGACATCAGGGATGAACTGGGATCGAGGCAGGAAAAAACACTTTTCCGGGTTGTATATTGACATGAATTCAAACTTTTGCAATTGTCTATTCGGTTTCCGACCCGCAGGCCGCAAGCTTGTCTCAGATACACTCAGGTCCTGGTCGAACTAGGTGGCCAATCAATATTGTGAGCATATATACCGGGGAAGACATTCCCTTTTCCGTCCAATCACGAACAAAGGAGTGAGACGAGATGGCTTATGATGCAAGTAAAATGAAGGACTGGCAGATCTCTGAGGCAGCGGAAGAAAACATGCCGACGCCCGAGGAATGGCGGGACAAGCTGGGACTGGAAAAAGATGAAATGAACATCATGGGACGCCTGTCCAAGCTTGACTTCCTGAACATCATGAATCGGATGAAAGACAAGCCGGACGGGAAATACATCGAAGTAACAGCCATCACGCCAACTCCCTTAGGTGAGGGCAAAAGCACGACCTCAGTCGGCCTTATGGAGGGCCTGGGCAAACGGGGCAAAAATGTCGGCGGAGCCCTTCGCCAGCCTTCAGGCGGCCCGACCATGAACATCAAGGGCTCGGCCGCTGGGGGCGGTAATGCCATTCTCATTCCCATGACCGAGTTTTCCCTGGGACTGACCGGCGACATCAACGACATCATGAATGCTCACAATATGGCTATGGTCGCCTTGACTGCCCGCATGCAGCATGAACGGAACTACAGCCCGGAAAAAATTGAACAGCTTTCCGGCATCCCGGCCCTGAACATCGATCCCAAACGGGTGGAAATGAACTGGATCATGGATTTTTGCGCCCAGTCCCTGCGCAAGATGGTCATCGGCCTGGGCGGGCGCATGGATGGGTTCACCATGGAGTCCGGATTCAACATCGCGGTGAGTTCCGAATGCATGGCTATCCTGTCCATTGCCAGGGATCTGGCCGATTTGAGGCAGCGGCTGAATGAAATCACCGTGGCCTTTGACAAGAACGGAAAGCCGGTGACAACAGGCGATCTGAAAGTGGGCGGGGCCATGACCGCCTGGATGCGGCAGACTATCAATCCGACATTGATGTGCACAGCCGAATACCAGCCCTGCATGGTGCACGCAGGCCCGTTTGCCAATATCGCTGTTGGACAGTCCTCCATTATCGCCGACCGCATCGGCCTGAAGATGTTTGACTACCACGTGACCGAGAGTGGATTCGCCGCGGACATCGGGTTCGAAAAGTTCTGGAACGTCAAATGCCGAAACAGCGGTCTGAAGCCGCACGTATCCGTGCTCACTGCCACCATCCGGGCCCTGAAGATGCACGGAGGCGGTCCGAAGGTCACACCCGGGCTGGCTTTGCCGGAGGAATACACAAAGCAGAACCTGGAGCTCTTGGACAAGGGCATGGAAAACATGATCCACTTGATCAAGGTCATCCGCAAATCCGGCATCAATCCAGTTGTTTGCGTCAATGTCTTCCCCACCGATACCGAGGAAGAGATCAACCTGGTCAAGAAGAGGGCAGAGGAAGCCGGAGCCCGGTGCGCCAAGTCCACCCATTTCATGGACGGTGGAGATGGGGCCCTGGAGCTGGCCGATGCCGTTATTGAGGCCTGCGAGGAAGAGAATTCCTTTGAATTCCTCTATTCCCTGGACAAATCGCTCCGGGAGCGGGTGGAAATCATCACCAAGGAAGTCTACGGCGGCGACGGCGTGGATTGGTTGCCTGAAGCGGAAAAGAAGCTTAAAGTCATTGAATCCGATCCCAAATACAAAGATTACGCGACAATGATGGCCAAGACCCATCTCAGCCTGTCCCATGAGCCCACCTGGAAGGGCGTGCCCAAAGGCTGGAGGCTTCCGGTTCGGGACGTCTTCATCTATTCCGGATCCAAGTTTCTGGTCCCTGTGGCCGGAACCATTCCGTTCATGCCCGGAACCAGCTCCAATCCTGCCTACACCAAGGTGGATGTGGATCCGGAAACCGGCAAGGTATCCGGACTGTTCTAATCAAATTCCGCGGTATTTCACCCAGACAAAAAACCACCGGGCCTCGCCCGGTGGTTTTTTGCTTTCGGCCTCCTGCCTTACCTGCCCCACATGCCGGCCAAGGCACATGCACGCTTGCGCTAACCCACATGCCCTGACGGGCACAACGAAGCATACAAACGATTTCGATACCGATAGCGATAACGACTAGGAGTGGTTACCCAATCGGATCCAGATAACTAATAACAGTTTTTCATACAAAAGAAGTATACAAATACTTAATCAGAGATTCTTCGCTCGCAGACTCGCTCAGAATGAGGCTCTTCGACACAGAAAGTGGAATTGCATCTATAAGAGTTTGCCGTCTCTAATGAAGCTGCTGCGATTAAGAGGTGCGTTGGAGTAATAACCACTTCCAAACTTCAGGTCTCCGGATACAGGGCTTCAAGCACTGCCTGCAGGGCCTTCTCCTGCACAGCAGGCAGTTTCTCTGAGGTATCGACAACAACATGCCGACAGGATTTTGAAACGGCAACCGGTTCAAAGTCCCTCTTCTGTGCCGACAGCAGAGAAGGGCGTCCATCTGAGGGGTCGGTTCCCTGTGCATTGCGCTGCCGCAGGCGCTGAATCAAAACCGGATCAGGGCACACGCATTCCACAAGGACACAGCCGGCATTGAGCTCCTTGGCTGCATCAAAAGCATAATTCCTGTATTCGCGTCGGCTGAAGGAGGCATCGAGGATCACGGATTCGCCTTGGTTCAGCATTTCCCGTCCGCGATCCACCAGGGCCCGGTAAGTGGCCCTGGTCGCTTCCGGGGTATACAACCCGTGTCCATAGGCATCGTATCTGCGATCCTGTGCGTCTTGCCGGTACAGGGCCTTGCGCAGGACATCGCTGCGCAGGACGTCGGTTTCCAGCTCCCGGCTCAGATGCCTGGCCACTTCGCTCTTGCCCGTTCCCATCAGTCCGCACAGCAGGATCACCACTGGCGGCTTTGCTTTGTGCACATAGGACCAGGCCAGGGCAAAAAACTGGGCGGCCATATCCAGGGCATGCCGCTGCTCCTCCGGGCTGAACTCCTCTTCAGTACTTTCAATGCCGAACACCTTTCCCCGGGTCAGGGCATAGTAGGCTTTGTATACATCAAAAACCTTCCGGGCATCCCCATCGTCTGCTGCCTGCATATAGGCCTCGCAAAGGGCGGTCGCCTGGGACCAGTACCCGTTGAACTCCATGTCCATGAGCAGAAAGGCCAGGTCGGCAGCAGTATCTATGAACCGAAAACGCTCGTTGAACTCAATGCAGTCAAAGGCGATGAGCCGGCCCTGGAAGCGGCAGATATGCTCCATGCGCAAATCTCCGTGGCATTCCCTGGTCTTCCCCTGCGCATGGCGGGCAATAAATACCTCCCGATCCCTGTCCAGGATCCGGAATATGATCCGGCGCATATATGTATGCCGGATGGAGGATACGGCGTGGTCCCGGAGCATCCCGGTCTGGGCAAAGTTCTCGTCAATGTTGGCCGCAACCCGCTCGAAGGAGCCCATGGCACTCTGCTCGGGCACAGGCTGGGCCGTGCTGTGAAATGCGGCCAAAAGGCCGGCCAATTCTTCGATGGTGTCTGCATCGACAAGGCCTTGTCGGAATAGGGCGGGCAGCATACATTCTTCCGACAGCCTGCGCATGTGGACAACATAATCAACGATGTCCGCATCCTGCTCCCGGCCCAAAACATACTGACCGTCGGGGAACTTGCAGACAGGGAGCACACCCAGGTAGACTGTCGGAGCCAACCGGGAGTTCAACCTGACTTCTTCCTGACAATACAGGTGCCGTTTTTCCAGGGTTGAAAAATCCAGAAAGCCGAGATCGACGGGCTTTTTCAGCTTGTAGACGTCATCTAGGGTCAAGAAGAGGCAGGAGATATGGGTCTGAATAAACTCGACCCCATGATCTACAGGCAGGGAATACAGCCCAGGATCGCGCATTGCTGTGATCAGATCGGTTTGAGGCATGGCATCACCTCTTTCGATTCAGGTTCTGTGCGCTACGCGGAGTGGATGTAGTGGATACCAAATTGATGTTTGCCTTTTTGAGCTGGACTGTCCGGGCCTGGTCCCGGACCTTGCGCTACAAGCGGCTCGGTTTTGCTCCTGTTCAGGAAGCCAGGGCCCAGGGGCCGGTCATCTTTGCCCTCTGGCACGATGAACTGTTTGCCCCCTGTTATCTGCACCGGGACGAACAGATCGTGGCTGTGGTCAGCGCCAGCCGGGACGGGGAGATCCTGGCCCAGGTCATGGCCCGCCTGGGGTTTCAGCTGGCCCGGGGATCGAGCTCCAGAAACGGGATGCAGGCAGTGCGCCGGGTACTGCAGCTGATCGAGCGCAGTCGGAGCGATGCAGTGCTCACAGTGGACGGACCGAAAGGACCCCGGCATGAGGTCAAAGAGGGCGCTGTGTATATCGCGGCCAAATCCGGACTTCCGGTTGTCCCGGTTCGGGTCCACGCCCATCCGGTCAAGAGGTTTTCCAAGGCCTGGGACAAATTTCAGCTTCCTCTGCCTGGAGCGAGGTGTGTTGTTCATTATGGTCGACCATATACCCTGAGCAGCAAAAAGATCAATTCCCTTTTCTTGCACCAGGAGAGGGAGAGGCTCCAGGCCGCCCTGCACGCCTTAACGCTTGAGTATCAGAGCAGAAGGGCAGAGGAGTGATGGTGAGCTCGATGTCCATGCCTGCCTTTGCCCAGTGACCCTCCCCCCCCAGACTTGCACCGATCTCCCTTGCACCCAACCACACTGATGCTTTCTTTTCAGTCATTCCAGCGAAAGCGAGAATCCAGCTTTTCCACCCGGATTAAGCGTGGGACCCGGACGCCTGAAACTTTATCCCCAGTTCTGTTGCAAAGAAATGCATCCCAAGAAGCAATTTCACCAAGCCAACACCGGACAAACTCCAGTCACCGTCCAGACCCAGCAAAACGGGTCGCAGAGCATGTTGCCGCATATAAACAAACCACACAGAGATACGCGGATTCATATGTTTATACATAGTAAACGTCAACTTTTTATTAACATCAACTTTTCCTTCGCCTCCAGAACTGCGGGGTCTGCTGAATATCCGCGGGCTCTGGGGCAGTACTGCTGCGCAGGCCCTGTATGGATATCGGCATAACCATCTGATATACACCAATTTTACCTGAATAATTCAAGTAATGCTTGAATGTTTATTGCAGGAGGGAGGTTCGAGAGTGACGGTTGCGGCTATTATTATAGTGAAGAGGTGGTCGAGGCCAGGATATCCCTTATTGAGAATAAAAGTTTACATAATATACATTCTGAGACATTTATATGGGCAAGCTGAAGCAATAAGTCAAGGTTGAAGTTTGGGGCTGATCCTGCTGTGGGCCCGCATTTTCCGGTGTTCTGCTGGTTGGTGACCAGCTGCCTAGTTCGGACCGGCAGGATCCCCGGTCCTCTTTCTGCTTCTGTTCTGGATGTCCCAGCAAGGTAGTGATCAAGGCAAGTGAATACCCAAGGCCATCCAGGGAAAACCCGCATTTCCTTCCTCGTATGCTTCCCTCGTCTGCTTCGGGTGAGGCCCGGGGGACAATTCAGGAGACTGCGGTTTTCTTGGCCAAAAGATGGCTTTTATATCCGTGGCTGCGGGACTACAGCCCGGGTGTGGATCTGATGTGAGCGGGCCCGGTCTTGGATGTGCCGAACAGCTTCGCAGGGCGGAAAATCTAGAAAGAGATCTGGGAGTACAGGCCTTTCCCAGTCTCCATGGAGTATGTTTTGTGAATGTAAACAAGTCAGGTTGGTGCTGACAGAATAAAAAAGGCAAGGACGGGGACCTGTTCACTTTCAGCAACTCATTCTGCACTGGGGGTCAGCCTTGAAATCTGTGCAAACCTCTCTCCACTTCGGAGCCGACTGCCCCTTTCACCCTTTTTGATCCCTTGCAGGTCATTTCTCTTTCATTGTCCCCCTCCTTGCATGACCTGGACATCTTCCGGAGGCTGGAAGGTGAAATGGGAATCCGCGATGTGTACATTCAGATCTATATCCTGAAAGGTGAGTTGATTCTGGTTTCCGAAAAAGTCGACCAGCATGACCTGCTGAATGAGGCTGCTTTCAGGGTCCACCCAGATTGTGGCCTCGACCAGGCTGGGGTCCGGATTCTTGGGTATAAGTTTGACCTTGGTCCAGTTCGCATTTTCCTGATCACTGCCCAGGACCTCAACCTGGAAGTCTTCCTGCAAGTTGACCTCTCCACTGATGAACCTGAGCATGGTTTTGGAATTGAAACGTCCCTCCAGGGAGTACCGGTACGCGACCTTCTCCTCCGGAAAATAGTCCCAGACCGTCTTTCCAGTGCTGATCAGGACCTCTTCTTCCGGGCTGGTGGTATGCCATCTGATCAGCGTGGGCTCCTGGTACCAAATGGTCCCCTCCCGCTGCTCCTTCGATCCACTGGCCGCATTGGTCAAGGTCTGGCTGAAATCAGTTTGGAAACTGGAAACGGTTGTGTACTGTTTTTGGATAGTATCGGCGATATCCTGTGCAGTGGCAGGAAGCGAAAACAGACCCAGAATCAGAATGACGCTGATCAAAAAAACCATGAATGACCGGTATCGCATATGTTCACCTCGTTTTGGGGCCGGTTTCTGCCCTGCCTTCAGTTTGGTGTCGAATCCCGATCACGTTGGGCAGCCGGGCAAACGATGAGGGAGCGTCCGACCACAGAAACGATTCGGAGGTCCCCTTCCAGCCCTGGACATACTCCTCTTGGATGTCCACGACCAGGCCGGCCGTTGGCCCACCTTCAACAAACAAGCAGTTTTTGAGTTCAAGGGGGAGATCGAGAAGGACGTTGTTCAGATCGTGGATGGTCACCGGGGTCTGACAAAAAATAAAAAGCACGTATCCAGTCTTGGTTATGCCGATGCTGGCCACGCTGTATCGGTTGCTGCCCTGTTCCCAGACATTGTTTCCGTTCAGACTGATCATCCTGAAGCTTTGGATCACCGTGCTGTACTGCCCCAAGGTTGTTTTCCAATCCGGATGGTGCTCCCGGTCAATGATCTGGATCTCGGGCAGCCCGTCCTGTTTTGGGTTGAAGACCAAAAAGCCCTCATATTTGGGATGCAGATACGAATTGTTCACATGATCGTAGTTTTTCATGTACCCGGTACTGGTCTGCTGATCCTTCCAGAACATGCTGGCATTTATTGCGGCTTGCAGATCATGGGTCTCCATCCACTGGGGCAAGGTCTTGTTCTCTCCCTCAGTCTCCGAAGCCGTGAGCAGATGGAAGTCAAACTGTCGGGGATCAATCTTCAGCACCGAGATATA
This sequence comes from Desulfovermiculus halophilus DSM 18834, assembly GCF_000620765.1. Classification (NCBI taxonomy): domain Bacteria; kingdom Pseudomonadati; phylum Thermodesulfobacteriota; class Desulfovibrionia; order Desulfovibrionales; family Desulfohalobiaceae; genus Desulfovermiculus; species Desulfovermiculus halophilus. The sequence continues at coordinate 9,301 of NZ_JIAK01000016.1, read as the reverse complement.
CAACCGCTCGTGACCGGCTTCGGCCTGAGGTTCAAAGATCTGCAGCCACAGTCCTGGCTGCAGCCTTTCCCAGCCGCCGGGTCGTTTCCCAAAGGCCGGGGACAGGCTCAAGAAAATGACCAGCACGGAAAGCAGACAGGCTCTTGGGGCGAAAGGCATAACGGTCCGCTGGGATCCCTGTTTAGTCCAGGCCGAGCATGTCGGTCATGGAGTAGATCCTGCCGGGGGCCTGCTCGGAAATCCATTTCGCGGCCCGAAGGGCTCCCTGGGCGAATGTCTCCCGGGAAGAGGCCTTGTGAGTGACCTCGATTCGTTCTCCTGGACCGAAAAAATAGGCCGTGTGCTCCCCGACCACATCGCCGCCGCGCAGGGTCTGGACTCCGATTTCCCGGTCCGGACGTTCTCCGACCATCCCCTCCCGGCACAGCCGCAGGGAATCCTCCTCCGGCCAGTCCTTGGCCTTGGCCACTGCCTGGGCCAGCTTGAGGGCCGTGCCGCTGGGAGCGTCTTTCTTCATCCGGTGGTGGATTTCCATCAGCTCCGGATCGTATGCCGGTCCCAAGGCCTGGGCCAGCTTGGGCAGCAGCTCCAACAGCACGCTGATGCCGATGCTCATGTTCGGGGTCCAAAAGACGGGGATCTGGGATGCCACATCCTGGATAAGGATGTCCTGCTCCTTGTTCAGACCGGTGGTCCCGATGACCAGCGGGCACTGGTGGGAACGGGCGATACGGGCGGTTTCAACAGTGGCCTCGGGTTGGGTGAAATCGATGATCACCCCAGGGCCGGCCTGGGACAGGACATGGTCCAGATCAAAGCCGTGGACACAGTCCGCGTCCGGGAGGTTGGACACACAGTCCTGACGCTCCAGCATGGCGACAAGGTTCAGGCCCGGATCCTGCTCTGCAAGCTTGACCAGCATGGATCCCATGCGTCCGCTGGCTCCCATGACGAGGATATTGGTTTGGGACATGCTCTTCACTCCTTCTCAAATGAATGCGTGTTGGAGATATCTGTAAAGGTCTGAGCTCCGCTGTCAACTGACCAGCATTTCCCGCAGGCTGGCTATGGTGTCCCTGAGCTCGGCCGCATGCTCAAACTCCAGCTTTTGGGCCGCCTGGCGCATCTCACGCTCCAGGGCAGAAATGCGTTTGGCCAATGCCTTCGGATCATTCGCGTACTTGGACGGGTCTTCGGCCGCCACGGCCTGGGTCTTCTGCTTGGCCTCTTCACTGACCTCGTACAGGGGATTTGACCATCCCTTATGGATGGTCTGGGGCACAATGTCATGCCGTTCGTTGAATTCCAGCTGCAGCTGCCGGCGTCGCTCGGTCTCCTCCATGGCCGCCTGCATGCTCTTGGTGACCGTATCCGCGTACATAAGCACTGTGCCGTGCACATTTCTGGATGCCCGGCCGAAGGTCTGGATCAGCGATCTAGTGGAGCGCAGAAACCCTTCCTTGTCCGCATCCAGGATAGCTACCAAGGATACTTCCGGTATGTCCAGGCCTTCCCGCAGGAGGTTGATGCCCACCAGAACGGAAAACTCCCCCTGGCGCAGGGAATGGATAATGGACACCCGCTCCAGGGTGTCGATGTCCGAATGCAGATAGCGGGTGGCCACTCCCCTGCCCTGCAGAAATTCGGTCAGATCTTCAGCCAGGCGCTTGGTCAGGGTGGTGACCAGGACCCGTTCATCCTGTTCTTCCCTGGCCTTGCACTCTGTGAGCAGATCATCCATCTGCCCCTGCGTTGGCTGAACCTTGATCATCGGATCGACCAATCCTGTGGGCCGAATAATCTGTTCCACCACTATTCCCTGGGAGCGTTCGACTTCCCACTCGGCAGGGGTTGCCGAGACATACACGGTTTGGTTCAGCCGATTCAGGAACTCATCAAAGGACAAAGGTCTGTTGTCCAGGGCCGACGGGAGGCGAAATCCGTAATCCACCAGGGTCTGCTTCCTGGACCTGTCCCCGTTGAACATGCCCCCGATCTGGGGCACCCCGACGTGGGATTCATCGATAAACAGCAGAAAGTCTTGGGGAAAATAGTCCAGAAGGCAGGAAGGAGGCGTCCCCGGCGCCCGGCCGTCCAGATGGCGGGAGTAGTTCTCGATCCCGTTGCAATAGCCCAGCTCCTCGATCATTTCCAGATCGAGCATTGTCCGCTGTTCCAGGCGCTGGGCCTCCACCAGCTTGTTTTGACTGTGGAAAAGCTGCAGACGATCCTGCAGCTCATCCCGGATGTCCTGCATGGCCCGGTGCAGATTGTCCCGGTCCGAGACATAGTGGCTGGCCGGAAAGATAAGGATTTTGTCCTGGGGAGCAAGGATCTCTCCGGTCAAGGGGTCGATTTCGTGGATCGCATCGATCTCGTCTCCGAAGAACTCGATCCGTAGGGCCTGTTCCCGCTTGTAGGCCGGGATGACCTCCAGGACATCGCCGCGGACCCGGAACGTGCCCCGGTGAAAGTCGTAGTCGTTGCGTTCATAGGTGATCTCTATCAGCCGGTCCATGAGGTGTTCCAGGCTCATTTGCTGCCCCACCCCCACCGGGATGACCATCTTTTCGTAGTACTCCGGGGAGCCCAAGCCGTAGATGCAGGAGACCGAGGCCACAATGATCACGTCCCGGCGGGTCAGCAGGGAATAGGTGGCCGCATGCCGGAGCTTGTCTATGTTGTCGTTCATAGACGAGTCTTTCTCGATGTACGTATCGGAATGAGGGAGATAGGCCTCGGGCTGATAGTAGTCGTAATAGCTGACAAAGTACTCCACCGCATTGTCCGGAAACAGCTGCTTGAACTCGCTGTACAGCTGGGCGGCCAGGGTCTTGTTCGGGGCCATGATCAGGGTGGGACGCTGACAGGCAGCGATGACATGGGCCATGCTGAAGGTCTTGCCCGAACCGGTTACTCCCAAAAGGACCTGGTTGGAGACCCCCTGCTCTATGTTTTCGCTCAGGGCCTGAATGGCCTGAGGCTGGTCCCCTTTGGGAGAAAACTCGCTGTGAATATGGAACATATGGCTTGAACTCTACCAGTCAAAAAATCTCAAATCCCGGGATTGCTTCGCTTCGCTGGCAATGACCATTGAGCATCCTTCAGATTACATGTTTGTTGGGATAATCCAGATCGAAATCGGGATCGCTGTCGAAATCGAAAGAATATGTCATTCGGTGCAGGAGGAACCCTCGGCTTATGGATATCGATCCGGATAGCGATTACGAACCCGAAGAAAGAAAATCACAACAAACGGATGCACTGGATGCTCATTCTTCGCGCCAGTGATCCTCAGCGTTATTTTCATGTTTGCCCAAGCGGGCTTGCGGCTTCTCAGGCATGTGGGGTGTATGAAACCCCACTCCCTGGGGCCAAGGGCCATAATTTAGCGCAGAAACCAAACATCAGCAATAACCTGCAAAAAGGGGAGAATTTACCCCTTGCCTTTTGGCCGCAAATTGGATATAGATCCTGGTTGCAACGGCACGGTGGCGAGGTAGCTCAGTCGGTCAGAGCATGCGGCTCATATCCGCAGTGTCGGGGGTTCAAGTCCCTCCCTCGCTACCAATCTTCCCCTCTCCTCTTGCCAAACCACAGATAGGTCTTATACTATTTGATGCGGACAAGAATCCGCAGCTGCTGATCTTTGACATCAGCTTCATACTCCATGGGGGCGCAACGGCTTCGACGGAGGCAATGAAGCAAGGGTTGCAGGCCGAGGTGCCGCGAGGCCTCGTAAAACACGCGGCAAAATAATAGTTGCCAACGACTACGATTACGCCCTGGCTGCATAGAACAGCCAGCGCTCTCACGGCTGATGCCTGATAGGCTAGTGAGAGCGACGACCTTATCAGGCTCGCCAGGTATGTTCGCCTTCCGGCATACCGGTTAAAACTCCAGGAAGGCTGGGTGCAAAAGAGCCGGATCAGGGGCCCCTTTTGCACCCAAACCAATACCTGATCTAAGCCTGTAGATGCTCTTGTGGAGTGTCTTCGGACGCGGGTTCGACTCCCGCCGCCTCCACCATTTAGAAAAGACAAACCCGTCTCTCTGGGGTCATTCTCCGGGGTGACGGGTTTTCTTTTTCCCCTTGTTTCTAAAGGGTTTGCGCCCGTTTCACATCTTTCCAAAGCACCTCTCCGCACCACCGATTCTCCCCATCTTCCTGCCTTTCTTTCTCTGTTTGGCCCCTGATTCTCTGTTTTCTCCGGACGAAGTCCGAAGCGCGTCCGGAAAGTTACATCCTTGATTGATATGGGTTTGCGGCAGATTGCCATTTTTGACGGTTGTCTTAGGTCATCGTTCGATGCCGCAACCGGACGTTTTTTTCGAAATTGCCCGCCTCGGCCATGAAAAGAAGCGCGGTCAACTCCGGCTTCCTGCCCCCTAAAGAAGAAAAGCCGACGCTGATGGTCGGCTCTCTGGGGCGGTCTCCGGTCCGGTCGTCAGTCGGTGGCAAAGCCGAACTGGCGGCGCTGCTCGGCCCAGTCCTCCGGGAAGGTCTGGGTCAGTTTGGCCAGCGAGAGCCCGTTGGGTTCCTCGCCGTTGATCAGGGCTTCGACGATGTCGGGGGCCAGGGTCGTCAGCTTGAGAATGCGGGCCACATACGAGCCATCGACGTCGAGGGTACGGGCAAGCTCGCTGATGGACCTGATCTGGCCGGATTCGAGGATGTCGGCCCAGGAAAAGGCCCTGCCCAGCGCCTGGAGGACGGCGGACTGCACCGGTTCCTGCGCTCCGGTGATTTCTCCATCCAGGGCCTGGGGAGCGATGACCGTCTTGCGGCCACGCATGCGCCGGATCAGCATCGGGATGTGGATCTGCAGGTTGCCGTTGTCCGCAACGGTAATGGTCGGCTTCATTTTCATCGGCTTGCCCTCCGTTCGGTGACTTCGCATGCCAGACCGGCCAGCTCGGCGATGAGCGTTGTCAGCCCGTTGGTGCGCAGCTCCATGTCGATCCCGGTCTCGCGGATCTCGACCTTATCCACCAGGAGGCGGATGAGCCGGTTTCGCTCCACCGGGAAAAGGTCTTCCCAGAAGCCTTCGACATTCTGGAAGGCCTCCGATACATCCTGTTCCGTGATGCTGTTCCCCCGGTAGGCTCTGCATCGCTCGCTCACGTGCGTCAGTTGTTTCGAGAGCTCGACCGCCTGGCGGTTGACGGTCGTCAGCATCTCTGCCTTGCCCGGCTGATCGCTGCCGGGCTTCATCAGTTCGAGTGCCTGCTCCCGCGCCTGCGACAGCTCCATCTCGAGTTGGGCTTTCTGCTTGAACAGCCGCTCCCGCTCCACCTGCTCGATGTCCCGGGCCGCGAAGTAGGTTTTGGCCACCAGCGTCGGTGTGCGGAACACCGCGCTCAACTGCTCGATCACCGCCTGCTCGATGTCCCCGGCGGGAATCCGTTTGAGCGGGCACCGACTCACGGTCCGTTTGCTGTCCTTCTGGCAGATGTAATAGGTGTAGTGGCGGCCGTTCTTGCGGGCGTAGGTCGGTCCCATCGCGCATCCGCAGTGGCCGCAGCGGATGACGCCTTTCAGCGGGGCGACCATTTTGGTTCTGGCCATGGATACCTTGACCGGTTTGTTGTCCTCCAGGATGGCCTGCACCTTGTCCCAGGTCGCCCGGTCGATGATCCCTTCGTGCTCGCCGGGGTAACTGCGGTCCTTGTGGGCGATCTCGCCGATATAGATCCGGTTGTTGAGCAGCCGGTAGATATGGGCGGTGTTCCATTCGGAGCCCTCACGGACTTTGCCTTTCTTGGTGGTCCAGGCCTTGGTGCGGTAACCCTGTTCGTTCAGCTCCTGGCCCAGCTTCTTGGCCGAGCCGATCTGGATAAAGCGGCGGAAGATGTACTGCACCGTCTTGGCCTCATCGGGGTTGACCAGCAGCTTCTTATTATCCCGGTCAACGTCGTATCCGAGGATGGGCACGCCGCCGCAGTATTTCCCCCGGCGCTTGGCTGCCGCCACCTTGTCCCGGATGCGTTCGGCGATGACCTCCCGCTCGTACTGGGCGAAGGTGATCAGGATACCGAGAAACATTCGGCCGGTGGGATCGGTGGTGCTGAAGTGCTGGGTGACCGAGACGAAGCTGACACCCTTCTCGTTGAAGAGGTCGATCATCTTCATGAAGTCCAGCAGCGAGCGGGACAGCCGGTCGACCTTGTAGACGACGATCACATCGATCTTCCCGGCGTCGATGTCCGCCAGCAGGCGGCGCAGCCCCGGACGCTCCATGTTCCCGCCCGAGAAACCACCATCGTCATAGCGATCCGGCAGAGCCGTCCAGCCCCGCATCCTCTGAGCTTCGATATAGTGTTCCGCCGATTCCCGTTGGGCATCCAACGAGTTGAACTCCTGTTCGAGACCTTCCTCGTGGCTCTTGCGGGTGTAGATGGCACAGCGCAGGGTCTTGTTCTTGCCCGGCGCGACATTGCTGTTATCAAGCATCCGAACCTCCCTCGGCTTTTCTGCCGTAAACCTTCTTCAGCCCGAAAAAGACCTTGCCGTTCCAGCGCGTCCCGGTGATCTCCCTGGCCACCGCGCTGAGCGACCGGAAGGTGCGGCCTTCGAACTCATAGCCATCGGCAAGGACGATCACCTCATAGCGCCGGTCGTTCCAGACCCGCACCAGTCTGGTCCCGGGCAGGAGCGCCTCGTTCGATTTCCGCTCTTCTGGGATGCGTCGATTGACAGTGGCTACCGGGTCCTCCTTGGCGGCCTGCTGGAGATGGACCTTGGCCTGCTCGGACAGCCCGCCGTAGAAAAGCTCCTGGATGCGATAAGCCAGCCGCTTGATGAGGAATTGCTTTTTGTACTGGGGCGGCTCTTCGCCGTAGAGGTCGAGCCATTTTTCCCGGAGCTGCTCCAGGGACATGGATTGCAGCAGGGCCATCTGCCGAAGGACCGAGTTTCGGGTTCGGTCCTGATTCTTGCCGCCCGTGGCGGCGTTCTGTAACTCATTCATTTTCAACTCCTTATTTTGGTTTCCGGACGAGTTGTCATGAATGAATGCTCTGTTCCGGCAATGAATCAAGTCCTTCTCCGAGCACGGGGGAAGAATCTTCGAAAACCTCTAACTCATTGCCCACACATGCGTTTTTTGCCTTTCGGCGCAGGATCGCCGTGGCCAGAATGGAAGCGGCTGACTGGAGCCTCGCCTCACCCGACAGGCGGCCGGGTTTGCCGTTTTCGCCAAGGTCATCAAGCCCCGGCCCATCATTCATTTCCTGTACATCCAACATCGAACACCTCCGGTGGGACCGGGGGGCTGGATGGTGTGGATGCCAGAAAACGGTGGCGGTCGGGATGCGCGTTCGTTGGCACCCACAACCGCCTCAGCTCCGCCTCTGGTCGGTTATCTGGTTACGCCCGGGCTAAGCCGGACTTACGTTCGTTACCTACCGGATGGACGTGCAAGATGACGGAATCAGACGAGAAGTCCTGTTTTTTTGATTGACCTGATGTTCATCAGGTCGTATATTTTGTGGTCATCAATTGGGCTTAATCCGCTCAGTGGCTACGACACGGAGCAATCGCCATGGGAAAGAAAAAGGTATCGGAAATAACCGACCCACAAGCCAACACGCTGAGGGTCATTTGCCAAATCATCGATGAAAAGGGGTTGCCGCCAACGGTGAAAGAATTGTCGGAAGTCCTTGGTATCAGCCACGCGAGCGCCCACGAGCAGATCGCTCAACTGGTACGGAAAGGCTATCTGAAGAAAGAAGCTCGTAAGGCCCGAAGCATCGTCGTCATCAGGAGGCCCGAATAACGATGCTGGGTCGCGAACAATAAGGAGATCGACATGGGGCACGTCAGACTTGGAAGCCTTCCAAGGTCGAGGGCATGGAAAGAGGTGGTCGGCCTGATCGCGGCCGGTGCCGACGTGTCCCAAATTGCAAACGCCACAATCCGGGCGGCTGACAAGGCCTTTTCTTTTGTGCTTGATGATAAAGGTTTCACCGAAGCCGTCTGGTTAATGACCCAACTCGCCATAGCGGCCAAGAAAGATAATTTTCAAGATCATCTTGCTACCCATGGGGTCAGATTATCCGAAGAAACATCGCTTCCCGACCTTACAGCGGCGATATCCGAAGCCCTCGATAACAAGAGGGTAGAAAACGGAAGACGTGGGGATCTTGGCGAGATTGCTCAAAGAGCATTGGTTGGTGCGATAGTTGAGCACGTCAGACCCAAATTACCTTCTCTCTTCACTCCGGATGCCAACGACCTTCAAGCCGCGCTAAGTTCTTTGGGAAAAAAACGCGAATTTGGAGAACTTTCCAGAACATTCTTCTCAAAACTGGCCAATGAAAGCATGAATTATTTTCTAACGAAAACTTTGGGTTCACAACTTGGCGAGGGACTGCGTTTTCCCACCATGAATGAAATGAACCAGTTTGATAAGGCATTGGAAACACATTGCAAAGAAGCCTCGATGATCGTGGAGCGGTTTTCTGCAGATTGGTTTTCAAAACACAGATATGAAGAAGGTGGCGACATTTCCAGGGAGTCATCCAACGGCTTTGCCTCTTACGCGCTGAAAAAGATGAAGGACGAGCTAAAAGAAGGAGCGCGGGCTGATGCAAGATAAACGATATGTCATTTGTGGGACCGCGCCGACGGATGGGATTGAGGAAAACCCAGAGAGGGACCTGCGCCTTCGACTTTGGGGTAATGACGGACCGGACAAAATCACCCTGAGAATCGAAGATATTCACAAAAAGATGTGCAAGGACGTGCCGGACGCCTTCCAGGATCTTCTCGAGATTGCAACTTACGTTTACAGCGCCGACCAGGCGATTAAACGAGAAGACGATGTTGACTCCTTTGGTAACAACTGGTGCAGGGATTTGCACTTTCTCATTCCAGTAAGGAACCCAGGTTTTTGGAACGGCCCAGAAATTCAGCAGGCACTTCGCTCGACCCTTGGTTTCTTGTCAGATGACGAATACCACTTCGAATTTAGCTGTGCTGTTGCAATAAAAATTCGAACAAAATCCGGTCCAGCGGGTAACACATTCAAGCCACGGCGGTTTCATGTATAAGCTGCTCAATCTGGTTGAGAGCCTGCTCTTTTTGTTCCACGTCCAGATCGTCTCTGGCGCCCAGGGCCTCATGAAATCTTTTCATGAGGGGGCCGATATAGCTTACTGATGACAGCAGCCTTTCGATTCGTTCTTTGCATTTGTTGAAGGCTGATTTTTGGAGAAAGTCCTGGCTCAGACCAAGAGCTGTTACCATCAGGTTCAAGACGCTCTCCACTGTAGGTTCATTTTGGCTGTGACTTTCTGC
>NZ_JIAK01000015.1 GCF_000620765.1 Desulfovermiculus halophilus DSM 18834 | reverse complement strand
CTACTCCACTATCTCAGAGACCACACCGGCTCCAACGGTTCGCCCGCCTTCGCGGATGGCGAAGCGCAGACCGTGCTCCATCGCTATCGGTACGATCAGTTCAACGTCAAAGGTCGCATTATCCCCGGGCATGACCATCTCTACACCCTCTGCCAAGGTCACCACTCCGGTCACGTCTGTGGTCCGGAAGTAGAACTGCGGACGGTAGCCGGAGAAAAACGGGGTGTGCCGTCCTCCCTCTTCCTTCTTCAGAACATACACCTCGGCCTTGAACTTCCGGTGCGGGGTGATCGACTTCGGACGGGCCAGCACCTGGCCGCGCTCGATCTCGTCCCGCTTCACCCCCCGAAGCAGAATGCCCACGTTGTCACCGGCTTCACCCTGGTCAAGGGTCTTGCGGAACATCTCTACTCCGGTCACCACCGTCTTCCGGGTGTCGGTCATCCCGACCACCTCGATCTCTTCACCGACCTTGATCATGCCCCGCTCAACGCGCCCGGTGGCAACCGTACCCCGGCCGGAAATGCTGAACACGTCCTCAACCGGCATCAAAAACGGCTTGTCCTTGTCCCGCTGCGGCTCCGGCACGTAATCGTCTATGGCATCCAAGAGCTCAAAGATCGACTTGGCGTCTTCGCTGCTCGGATCGTCGCTCTCCAAGGCCTTCAGCGCGCTCCCGGATATCACCGGCACCTCGTCGCCAGGGAAGTCATACTCCGAAAGCAGCTCCCGAACCTCCAGCTCAACAAGCTCCAGAAGCTCCGGATCGTCAACCAGGTCAACCTTGTTCAGGTACACCACCAGGCTGGGTACCCCCACCTGACGGGCAAGCAGAATATGCTCCCGGGTCTGGGGCATCGGTCCGTCCGTTGCCGCCACAACCAGGATCGCTCCGTCCATCTGGGCCGCACCGGTGATCATATTCTTGATGTAGTCGGCGTGGCCCGGGCAATCCACATGGGCGTAGTGCCGCTTGTCGGTCTCATACTCCACGTGGGCCGTGGCGATGGTTATCCCCCGCTCCTTCTCCTCCGGAGCCTTGTCGATCTGGTCGAAGGGAATGAAGCTTCCGCTCTTGTTCTTCATGTGCAGCATCTTGGTGATCGCTGCCGTAAGCGTCGTCTTGCCGTGGTCTATATGGCCCACGGTCCCTATGTTCACGTGCGGCTTACTCCGGGCATACTTCTCTTTGGCCATACCTCCCCCTGCTCGAATGGGTAGATTCCGTTTCTAACTGCCTGTCCACCTGTCAACCGATTATGAGCGTAGGAGATGCGGAATGGAGCCCACGACCGGACTTGAACCGGTGACCTCTTCCTTACCAAGGAAGTGCTCCACCGCCTGAGCTACGTGGGCTGTCAAGGGATGATCTGGAGCGGGAAACGGGAATCGAACCCGCAACCCCCAGCTTGGAAGGCTGGTGCTCTAGCCGATTGAGCTATTCCCGCACAATAAGTAGTCCCTGACTGAGCGTCTCCTACTTATTTGCATCAGACCTGGCATGGTGGAGGGGGGAGGATTCGAACCTCCGAAGGCTTACGCCGGCAGATTTACAGTCTGCTCCCTTTGGCCACTTGGGTACCCCTCCGGGCTGGTCTGGAGCTGGCGATGGGACTCGAACCCGCAACCTGCTGATTACAAGTCAGCTGCTCTGCCAATTGAGCTACGCCAGCGCAAAGAGGATCTTATAACCCATTTCCCGCATGCGTGCAACCCCTGCACAGCAGGTTTTGGAAATTTTTTAAATTTCATTGAAAATCAGGACACTAGGCGGGAGAAACGCGCATTTCAGGAACGGGACCTGCCCGCACTGAACGTTTCCTATGGATTTCCTGCAGATCTACAAGGTGGAGATATTCTTCCATGTTCTCGTACAGGCATTTGGCAAAGGCCGTGTTCAAGGCATGTCCGGAACAGTGGACATCGAAGCGGCCAACAACCTGATGGGGCATTAACCCCAGGTCGCCGATCAGATCCAGGAGCTTATGACGCACCGGTTCATCAGGATAGCGGAACCCATCGCTGTTGATCACTCCGGATTGATCAAAGACGAGCGCATTTTCCAAGGAACCGCCTAAGGCCTTGCCCATTCCCTGCAGGGCCTTGACGTCGGTGAGAAATCCGAAGGTGCGCGCCCTGGCCAAGTCCTGGACGAACCGGTCCGGACAGGCCCGGTAGCTGATGTGTTGCCGCCCGACCATCGGGTGCGGGAAGTCAATGCTCAAATTAACCCGGAACTCGTCGTCCGGGCGGGCGACGATCTTCTTGTCTTTCTCTTCCAACCTGACTTCCCGGGTCAGGACGTAGACCTTCTTGGGCCTGAGCTGCTTGACGATCCCGGCCTGATTGAACAGGTGCACAAAGGATGCGGCACTGCCGTCCATGATGGGTACTTCCGGACCATCCACCTCGATCAGGAGATTGTCTATTTCCATGCCGCGGACAGCGGCCATTACATGCTCAACAGTCCCCACGCAGGCCCCGCCGGCTCCAATTGTTGTGCACAGCGTGGTGTCCACAACCAGGTGGGGGGACAGTTCCATCCGTCGACTCCCTTCTTCGCCTTTTACCGACCACACCACGCCTGAGCCGGTTGGCAAAGGAAAGAAGGACAGGGATACCTTTTTCCCGCTGTGCAGGCCGATGCCTGAACATTTGATTGGATGCTCTATTGTCCTCTCACGCATACCTTCCTCCTAAGGACAATTGAGCAACATCCATGCCAAAACTGCAACCTGGGCATTCCGCCCGCATCCTGTTTTTTCCCCGCCAGGCTGTTGTGTCTTTTTGACAACACACGTGTGTTTGCGGTCACACCCGGCGCATGACGAACACCCGGTCCAGACCTGCCCAGTCCCGGATAACCCGTTTGTCCGTCCATATGCCCGCAGCGCTGCCCTGCACGTGTGACAGCAATGCATCGGCCTGGTCCCAAGCTATTTCCATGCACAGCCAGCCCCCGGAGCGCAAAACCTGCTCTGCCTGGCGGATCAAGCGGATATGGACCTCTACTCCCTGCAGTCCGGCCCATAAGGCCTGCGTGGGTTCGAAATGCCGAACCTGGTGGTCCATAGCCCAGAATGCAACCGTGGACACATAGGGCGGGTTGCTGAGCACACCATCCAGAGTACCCTTTTCGCAGGCCTCGAGCAGGTCACAGCAAACGCATTGCAGCTGCGAGCTCTTGCCGTGGGCGGCTATATTGCGCCCGGCAACCCGGAGTGCGGCCTGGTTCGCATCAGTGAGCAATCCCCGGCTCCGGGGAAACACATGGGCCATGGCCAGGCCTATCGCGCCGCTTCCAGTACCCACATCTGCAAACAGCAGGGGGGATTGACCGGGCCACAGGGTGCTCGCGGTCTCCAGGAGGAGCTCGGTTTCCGGTCGAGGGATAAGCACATCCGGGCTAACCGTCAGCGCAAGCCCCAAAAACTCCTTTCGCCCTGTCAAATAGGCCACGGGCCGTCCTCTGGCCCTTGATTCGACCAAGTCCCAGTAGGCCCGGACCTGATCTGAAGTGAGAACGGCATCGCCACGGGTCAAGACCTGCAGCCTGTCGGTATCCAGAACCTGGGCCAGGATAAGCTCAGCTGAAAGTCTGGGGCTGTCGACATCAGTCCGGGAAAGGCGGGTTGCAGCCTGATGCAGTATGGAGCCGATGGTGGTCGTACGGGGCGGGCTCATGTCTCGCGGGGGCAGGGGGCGGCTTAGGCCACCCCCTGTAAATCCTGGCTCTGATTGCCGTGCATGGCCTGAATCAATGGATCGATGATCTCTTCCAGTCCGCCGGCGAGGACGCTTTCCAGGTTATAGACGGTCAGATTGATCCGATGATCTGTTATCCGGCTCTGGGGAAAGTTGTAGGTCCGGATCCGCTCCGAACGGTCCCCTGATCCGACTTGAGACTTCCGGGCCTGATCCTGCTCTTCCTTGGCTTGATCCTGCTTCATCTTCAACAGCCTGGAGCGCAGAACAGTCATGGCCTTGGCCCGATTCTTGTGCTGGGACTTTTCATCTTGGCAGCTGACCACAACACCGGTTGGGACGTGGGTGATCCGCACCGCGGAATCAGTGGTGTTCACGCTCTGACCGCCCGGCCCGGAGGCTCTGAAGACATCCACGCGCAGATCCTGGGGTTCAATGTGCACATCCACTTCTTCGGCTTCAGCCAAGATGGCCACGGTTACTGCCGAGGTATGGATCCTGCCCTGGGACTCAGTGCTGGGCACCCGCTGCACTCTATGCACACCGGACTCGTACTTGAGTCTCCTGTACACCTGCTGCCCACGGATAGAGGCGATCACCTCCTTAAATCCCCCACCTCCGGTCTGATTGGAATCCAGCAGCTCGACCTTCCAGCCCATATGCTCGGCATACCGGGTGTACATCCGCAACAGGTCCCCGGCAAAGAGAGCCGCCTCCTCCCCTCCGGTTCCGGCTCGGATCTCCAGAATGACCGGCTTGTCATCCAAGGGGTCCTTGGGCACAAGCAGCCGCTTCAGGGTACTTTCGAGCTCCTCCAGGCGGTTGTTCACCTTCTCCAGTTCTGCCCGGGCCAGCTCCCTGATCTCGGGGTCTGAATCGTCTGCCAGCTCCTGGTGTTCTTCCTGCTCTTCCAGAACCCTCTTGTACTCCTGGTAGGTATGTACGATCTCGGCCAGACCGGAATGGGCCTTGGCCACTTCACTGTAGCGCTTCTGGTCTTGATAGATCTCAGGCATGCTGAGCTGCTCTTCCAGCTCGGCAAACTGAGATTCCAACTCATCGAGTTTGGCCTGCATATTCATGACGGCTCCGGGCCATTTCTCGCCCAAGAGGCAAAACAAGAATCACCGCTGATCCGACAGGCACCATCTGGCAACTGATCCGATCCGGAATCTGCAAACGAAAACACCTTTCCTGCGGACACTCTATGCGCCGCTTTCGGTTTTCCCGGCGTTCTGAAACTGCGCATACTTGCGGCGAAACCGGTCGATTCGTCCCGCAGTGTCCACAAAGCGTTGCTTGCCTGTATAGAACGGATGGCAATTGGAACAGATATCCACCTCAATATGCTCCCCGCGCGTGGAACGGGTCTGGACTTCATATCCGCACGAGCAGCGGATGGTGGCCTGATATGCCTTTGGATGTATACCGTCTTTCATCTCACCCTCCCAAAAAAAGTTTGGGTCCGCGCAAGATCACCCGGACCACAACAAGGGTTTCTACCAGTGCCCTAAAAAACACAATTGCTGACCTCAGCATGCATTCATGTGCAACAAAGAAGTATAAGCATCTTTTCCGGCTCTTGGCAAGTCCTCACCCTCCTTGATTTCAGCCCCACCGCTCGGGATATCGCACGGACGGCCAGAGAAGCCGGGGCGGGGCTGCCTCAAGGCTTCGCCCGTCAATCCGGATCTATTACTGGAGCTGGCTCCCCGCTTAGGGAAAAAGGATGCGCTGATCAGGTTGAATGGGAAAACGTTCCGGGGTTCCGGCTTACCCGGAGGCTTGAGTCGACGGTTTGGTCCGGTGGGTGATGTCGAAGGCCAATGAGATGAGATGATTGGTAAAGTCTACATAGTTGACAGTCACATCCTGAGGAACGTGGATCCGGGTCGGAGCAAAATTGATAATCCCCTTGAAGCCGGCTTCAACCATATGGTTTGCCGCCCGCTGAGCCCTGTCCGGTGGTGTTGTGATCAGCCCGATCTCCACCTTGAGCTCGCTTCTCTTTTCCTTCAGTCGCCGGGTGCAGACGATCTCATGCCCGGCCACGACCTCGCCGATCTTGAAGGGATCACAGTCGAAGGCGGCCACAATCACAAAGCCCCGTTCTCTGAGCTGCTCGTGCCGCAGCAGAGCCCGCCCCAGATTCCCGACCCCTACCAATGCACAGTTCCAGACCCGGTCAATACCCAGAAAATGCATGATGGCCTGGAGCAGATCCTGGGTGTAATACCCGACCCCTCGAACGCCGAACTCGCCGAAGTATGCCAGATCCTTTCTGATCTGTGATGGATTCACATCACATTCCCTGGCCAGCTTGTCGGAGGAAACGACCTTTTGCTTCCTCCCGATCAGCTCTTCCAGGAGCTGAACGTAGACGGCCATCCGTTGGACGGTGGCCCTGGGAATCTTTTCTGTTTTCAAGGAATTGCCCATCTTGAGATTTTTTTCACAAAGCGCGGGTGTGAAGAGGCCCCCGCAGGGGCCTCTAAGATGCATCCGAAACTAGAAAGGTTTGACGAAGAGGAGAATCAAATCGACAACCAGAGTATAAATGGCCAGGGATTCGATCATGGCCAGACCGATAAGCATGGTCACGGTGATCTTTCCGCTGACATCAGGGTTCCGGGCAGTCCCTTCGCATGCACCCTTCAGTCCGAAGCCCATGCCGATCCCGCAGCCCAGGGCGGCCAAGCCCATGCCGACTGCCGATCCCCAGGCTATCTGGGAGGCAACGGCTGCGGACAAGCCCCCTTCTGCGGCCATGGCCGCTCCGGCAGCCAGCACCAGCACTACTGTGTTCACCATAACCAGCATGCTCTTACGCAACATGACAATCCTCCTGAAACGGTTTATACATGTGGTCAAATGACCATTTCCCCGGTGATCAATGCGCTTCTTCAAAGGACATCTTCAGGTAGATCATGGACAGCATGAAGAAGATGAATGCCTGAATAGTGTCGGCCAAGCCATACAGGAAGTATATGGGCAGGGTGGCCACAATCGGCAGGAGCATGAAGAAGAGCAGAAGGACAAGCTCTTCGCCGAAGATGTTGCCAAAGAGCCGTACGGTCAAGGACAACGGCCGGGCAACATGGCTGAGGAGCTCAATGGGCAGCATAAGAGGAGCAAGCAGGGGAATAGGGCCGGTAAAATGCTTGATGTATTTTCCGCCGTGCTCCCGGATCCCGATATAGTTGTAAAATATAAAGACGGTCAAGGCCATTGCCGCATTGGTGTTCAGGTTGGCGGTCGGAGCCATGCACCCGGGAACGAGGCCGACAAAGTTGGCAAAAAGAATAAAGATAAAGAGGGTGATCAGCAGGGGGAATACCTGTCGTCCCTGCTCTCCCATATTTGCGACCACAAAGTCTTCCATTCCGTTCACGATGAGCTCAAGAAAGTTTTGGACCTTCCCGGGCACAAGCGAGAGTTGTCGAGTCCCCAGCCATCCGAGGAGGACCAGAATGGCCATCACCAGCCAGGTATACAGAATATGGGTTGGAACCAAAATATGCCCTGACTCGCCAACTAGGCCAACAGTTTCCATTGCCTTGTTCAGCAAAAGGATATGAGGAGCAATTTCAGCCGCCATTGACTCAGGCCTCCTTGTGTTGTTGAGTAACAATATACTTGCCGGCCCAGACCACGAAGGTCACCAGTATGGTCGACAGCCCCGCCAGAACCGAAATCGGCGGCAACCCGGCCGGTACGAGGGCCAGGAACAAAACAAGCGCGGTAAGAAACAAACGCAGATAGAAGCTGGCCAGAACCGCCAGAATACTTCCTTTCTGCTCTTGAATGAGCTGAGGGACGAGCTTGGCCAGAACGCAAAAGTTCATGGTTGCCAAAAGTGCGCCCACGCCGAATCCCATTCCGGCCCGGACCCAACCGCAAAGCACAATTCCGATACAGGCGACTCCTGCCGCCGCAACCTGAAACTCGACCATCCACTGGGCCTGGGGGTGATCAATACCCCGCCGGTTCAACCATGCTTCAATGCTTTTTCGAAGCCTGCCCGTCATCTTTATGAATCTTCTGCACTTCCTGAAACATGTTTTTGAATCCGGCAATGATGCCCAGGATGAGAAACCCCATGGTCAACCAGGGATGAGTCCCGAGCCATTTATCCAGATAATAGCCCACCGCCAGCCCTATAAACGTGGTTGCAACCAGATGAATCCCCAGGAGGCTGGCTCGAAGCAGACTGTTCCAGTATTCCCTGTCCACCTTCTTAAAGAGCATTTGTGCCTTCCTTCACAAGCTGGTTTGTAGCTAGCATACGATATTGTCAAAGTCAACTCAATGCCCTAAATTCGGTTCCAGGGAATACGCCCTCTGCCCAGCTCCAAAGCGGCAGCCTCAGGGGCTGGGAAGCGATGAAGCCGGGCGCATGCTCCTGACACCATCAAAGGAGGCAGATCATGCCCAAGAAGTGGCTCACTTGCAAGAAGGATGAGTTGATAACCGAGACTTTCCGGAATTTTTGCCTTGTGCACCGCCGGTTGCTGGAAGAGTGCATTGATTCCGACGGCACCCATCAGGTGTGTTTTGATTGCCTGGACGGTCTACTGGGGCAGGAAACCAACCAGGGCCCTCTTTGGAGGCTCAAGGATACGGCCCACCTGGTCTTTGGTTCCTTTCCGGACACGCCGACCAGCGGGCGGTCCCTGGATTGGGCCTTGGGCTCTCTGTTTCACGAATGCATGAAGCTCAAAGAGGACGCCTACCACCTCACAAACTACGTCCCCTGGTTTGCCACCATTGAGGCTGAGGCCTGCCTCCCGCCTGAAGAAGCAGACATTGGAACCGACCTGAAGGCCATAGCAGCTCAGACCGCCGAAAGCATCGAGCGTGAGATCCAGCGGATCAGATCAGTGCTCTCCCTCTGCCGGCGCTTGTTCATCGCCTACCTCCCTCAGCACAGGGAAAACCGCCTCCTGGCCCGGTTCATCTACTCCCACCTGGACCACATTGCGTCTGTCTACGCAGATCAAAGTCACATTCTGCTGCGATCCGTTTACGGGTCGGACCTGGAGCCTCTTATCCGCCTGGCGGCGGCCAGTCTGCGGGATGGGGGCTGGACAGCAGAAGCCGATCAGGCTCTCCGCGACCTGCCCGGCACAGCGAAAGATCCCTCACCTGCCGGCGGCGTCGCCCGATCCTAAGGCCGGACAGCAGACATCAGCGCAGCGTCCCGCCGGGGGCGCACGCCGGTCTGGAAGCAACAGCGCTTACTCCCGCGGATTGAGTTCAGACCTGAATTTTCGGGACAGCCGGAAGACGCATACCGTCCGCGGATCCAGTATGATCGATTCTTCAGTTTGCGGGTTCCGGCCCTTCCGGGCCTTCTTGTCATAGGCCTCGAACTTGCCGAAACCGCTGATAAGCAGCGCGTAGTCCTGCTTCACGGCCTGCTTCATAATCCCCAGCAGATCCTCCACCTGCTCCTTCACCTCGGCCCGGTTCCTGGACGTCTGCTCATAGATCCGCTCCACTATATCCGCTTTGGTCAATGTATTGTCAGACATGAAACCTCCTTGGCGCCTTTCGTTGCATTTTCCCTGCTCAGGTTCAGACCATCAGGTCGATCGCCGGTTGTGCGCCAGAGAATCACCCGGAGCTGAGCTGCCGCCTGATGTCCTGGGCCGTGTTCTGCATCTCCTGATCCGAACCGTATTGGCCCTGGACCACATGTATCAGGTTGTCCCCCTCGTGTCTGGGAATAAGATGCCAGTGGGCGTGGGGAACCACTTGACCGGCCGAGGCAAAATTGTTCATAACCACATTCAGCCCGGAGGCCTGCACAGCCTTGAGGATTGCGTCGCCGACCACGCGCAGCGCCTTGTGCAGTTCCGTTGCCAAGTCGTCCGGAACCTCCCATAGCGTGGGGTAGTGGTGGGCGGGAACGACCAGGGTATGGCCCGCGGAAATAGGGGCGACATCGAGAAATGCCAGGACATTGCTGGTTGCGTAGACCTTCTCGCAGGGCACCTCTCCCCGAAGTATACGGCAAAATATGCATTCCTGCATTATCGCTCTCCCCAATAGAAGTTCGTATTCACCATTCCTCCGAAATCTATTGAAGAATACGTCATCCAGACTTGTTTGACAAGACCCGGAGAGGGAAAAGTTCAGGTTTGTACAAGAAATCTGCTCCATTGAGGAAGGACTGCATGCCCCCCACTGTATTCATATCGCCGCCCTCGGCTCCAAAGCCCAGGGCGGCGATCCATCCCGTCTTTCTCCCCGGACTCGGATGCCCCGGACGCTGCCTGTACTGCAATCAAAACCAGCAGACAGGGAGCAGGGAGCATTCTCTGGCCAAGATCGCCGGGCAGCTCTGGAGAGAGCTGCACACAGCAGAGCACACGAACTCGTCTCCTTTTGAACTGGCCTTCTTCGGAGGCACGTTCACCCGGCTTCCAGTGTCCTGGCAGCAAAGATTTTTGGAGATCAGCGCCGAGTACAGAAACAAAGGCCTGATCACCGCCGTACGCTGCTCCACACGGCCGGACAGTTGTCAGCTCCCGCAGCTGGAGAGGCTGGCCGGCTTGGGGCTTTCCACGGTTGAAATCGGGGCTCAGACCTTTAGCTCCCATGTGCTACGCGCCGTCCGTCGCGGGTATGACCCGGAAGCTATCGCCTCGGCTGCGGCCAATGTCAGAAAGGCCGGCCTGGGGCTGGGCATACAGCTTCTCCCCGGACTGCCCGGCCATACCCATTCCGCCTGGCTGCGGGACGTCCGCCAGACCCTGGACCTGCGCCCTGACTTCGTCCGCATCTATCCCTGCCTGGTGCTGGACCAGACCCCATTGGCCAACATGTACCGCCAGGGCCTTTTCCAGCCCTGGACCCTGCAGCAGACCATTACCGCCCTGGCTCGCGCCAGTCTCCGGCTGTCGGCAGCAAAAATCCCGGTCATCCGCATGGGACTTCATCCGGAGCCCAGCTTGATCAAGTCCTTGATTGCCGGCCCCTGGCATCCGGCCCTGGGCTCCCTGGTCCGCAGCAGGACGTTGCTCTCCCGGATCAAGATGGCCTGCCTGCAGCTGCCGCCCGGTCCGAAGCAGGTGATCTGCCCCCGGTCCCTCCAGGGCGACTTGTGGGGCCATAAGCGCATCCACCGCCTCCCGTTACACAAGGTGGGGATAACGCCGGACCGTGTTGTGTACACCAATGCCCGCCGACTGGAGATAACCAGCCTGGAACAGCGGTGAACCCGGCCGGGCATTGGCCCATGGGATGCACACTTGCGGCTTTTGGAGATCATCTGCCCATCCTTGAGATGCCACTTATTGCGTCGATGAGCCGCGCTTGCTGACATTTGCCTTGAAATCGGCTATAGAGTTCACCAAACCCTGGATCAAATACACATATGGCACACTCATCCCAGACCGTCCCCCGGGAGAAGACCCCAGGGCTGGAATATTCGAGGGTTCGCGGTTACCGAGCCCGAAAGATGCTGCCCTTTGCCGGCCCCCGGCCTGTTCTGGACAACGGCCTGCTCTGGACAGTGAACGGCAGGATCGCCCAGATCGGCCCCTACCGACAGGTGAAGAACGAATTCTCGGCCCCGATCCATGATCTCGGGGAGCAAACCCTGACCCCTGGGCTGGTGAATGCCCATACCCACCTCGAACTCTCTCATCTGCACAACGCAACCCAGCCGGGACAGGGTTTTTTGCCCTGGGTCCAAAGCCTGATCCGACACCCACTGAAACAGACCGCCCCCGAACGGATCCAGGGGCTTGTACAGGACATGCTGGATCAAGGCCTGGCCGGAGTCGGAGATATCAGCGGCCATGCTTGGGATCATATGTACGAGGTGCACGCCCAGCTCCCGATAGCCTCCCGGCTGTTCATCGAGTTTCTGGGGTTTAGGCCTAAGCCGAGCCCCTGCTGGCCAGTGGACACCCCGCCCGATGCAGAGTTCATCTCGGCCGCAGGTCATGCCCTGTACTCTACCAGCCCGGATCTTTTGCGCAGGGTCAAAGAGTGGACGACCCGCTATGGCCGCCCGTTCTCAATGCACTTGGCCGAGCATATTGGAGAGGTGGAGCTTTTGTCGTCCGGCCGGGGCGAGTTTGCAGACTTCCTCCGGGGCAGGCTTTTTCCGGCCTCCTACACTCCCCCCGGCTGTTCGCCGGTGGCCTATGCCCATCGGCTTGGACTTTTGGATCAGCACACACTCGCTGTGCATTGCGTCCACCTCGGCCGGCAGGATATCGCCCTGCTGGCCAACAACAAAGCCAGGGTCTGCATCTGCCCCCGGAGCAATGCCTATATCGGCTGCGGCCGGGCCCCGGTGGAAGACCTGTATAGGGCCGGTATTCCCTTGAGCTTGGCCACCGACGGTCTGAGCTCAAACCATGATCTGAATCTATGGAATGAGGCCTCCTATCTGGCCGGGATGTGGGAGGGAAATCTTTCCTTGACAGATCTGGTCGCCATGATAACCATCAACCCAGCTCGAGCCCTGGGGCTGGACCAGGTCGCCGGCAGTCTGCAACCGGGGAAACTTGGACGGTTCAGCCTGGTTCCAGAAGATATGCAGGCCTCGATGCCTGTGTGACCCTTTTATCGCAAGGAGCGGGGATGCATTGGGCCCACTCACACCTGTTGACCGTTTCCGATCTCTCTGCCGACGATATCCATACAGTATTCGAGCTTGCCGAACGTTTTGCCGAAATGGCGCACCGGCCGGTAAAGAAAGCTCCTGCCTTGAAGGGAAAAAGCGTCGTTCTCTTTTTCGCTGAACCCAGCACCCGGACCAAGACATCCTTTGATATCGCGGCCAAGCGCCTGTCGGCGGACACCTTTTCCCTGGCCCAGTCCGGGAGCAGTCTGCAAAAAGGGGAGAACATCAAGGATACCGCCCTCACCCTCCAGGCCATGCACCCCGATGCCCTGGTCATCAGGCACACCGTCAGCGGTGCCGCCCAGTACCTGTCCCGGATCCTTTCCTGCAACGTCATCAATGCCGGCGACGGATGGCACGCCCACCCCACTCAGGCCCTGCTGGACGGATTCTGTCTGCACCAGGTCTGGTCCTCCTTTGCCCAACGGACCCTGCTTTTGCTCGGTGACATCGCTCACAGCCGCGTCGCCCGCTCAGATGTCGAGCTTTTTCACAAGCTCGGGGTTCAGCTTCGGGTCTGTGCCCCCAGGACTCTGCTTCCCCGCGGGATCGACAACTGGCCGGTACAGGTATTCACCGATCCAGTCCAGGCCTGCTCCGGCGTAGATGCCATCCAGTGCCTGCGCCTGCAGCTTGAACGCCAGGATTCCGGCCTTTTGCCCTCAATCCGGGAGTACGCTCAGGTCTACGCCTTGCGTCCGGCCTTGCTCCAACTGACCCAGCCCGAGGTCAAAATCCTCCATCCCGGCCCCATGAACCGGGGAGTCGAGATCGAGTCCTCCCTTGCAGACAGCAGTAAAAGTCTCGTCCTCTCCCAGGTCAGTGCCGGAGTGGCCGTGCGCATGGCCCTGCTCTACCTCTTTCTCACCCAGTCGCCCAAGGAGTGATCATGTCCGCACCGGAATGCGCTGTGCGCAATGGCAGATGGCGGGATCGGCTTGTGGATGTCTTCATCGCCCGGGGACACATCGTTGATCTCCTTCCCGCAGACCCGTCCCGTGATTTGGGGCATCTGGACTGCATCGACGCCCATGGCGCACTGCTGCTGCCCGGCCTCATCGATGCCCACACCCATCTCCGCGAGCCCGGACAGGAATACAAGGAAGACATCGCCTCCGGATTGCAGGCCGCAGCCCAGGGCGGTTTCAGCCATATCATGTGCATGGCCAACACCGATCCGGTCAATGACTGCGCTCCGGTGACAGAATTTCAGCTGCACAAGGCCTCGGCCACCCACCCCCATGGTCCGTTCCTGCACCCGGTAGGGGCCCTGAGCAAGGGCCTGTCCGGGAAGGAGCTGGCCCCGTTTTTTGAACTTGCTGAAGCGGGCTGCGTTGCCCTTTCCAACGACGGCATTCCGGTAGCGGACAATCATTTGTTCCGCCGGGCCGTGGAATACAGCACCGGCCCAGGACTGCCGGTCATCGACCATTGCGAGGATCCGGGATTCTCCGCCCACGGAGTGGTCAATGAGGGACTGATCAGCGACGCTTTGGGCCTTCCCGGCCAACCCAGCATTGCCGAAGCCATGCAGGTCAGCAGGGATATCCTTGTGGCCCGGTATCTGCAGATCCCAATCCACCTGGCCCATATCAGCACCCGGGAGTCGGTTGAGCTCATTGCCAGGGCCAAGCAGGACGGAGTCCCGGTTACTGCGGAGACCTGCCCCCACTACCTGCTCTGGGACCAGGAATGCGTCCGCGGATACAACACCCTGGCCAAGGTCAACCCCCCGTTGCGGACCCGCGACGACGTCCTGTCCCTGCGCCAGGCGGTCTCCGAAGGGGTGATCGACATCCTGGTCACAGATCACGCTCCGCACGCAGATTTTGAAAAAGACGCCCCATTTGCCCAGGCGCCCAATGGGATATCCGGATTGGATACCGCCTTGTCCCTGACCTGGTCCCTGATTTTAGACCAGATCCTGGGCATCAAGGACCTGTGCAGGCTGTGGTCCTTTGCCCCGGCCTCTCTCTTTTCCCTCCCGGTCAACGAGTTCTGTGCAGGCTCCCCCGCCGACATATGCATCTTCAACCCCGACGACTCCTGGACTGTCCAGGCCAAAGACCTGGCCTCCAAGGGCAAGAACACTCCGAGCATGGGTCAGAGGCTTTCGGGCCGGGTTCAGGCCATGATGGTCCAGGGCCGTCTGGTCTACGCCAGGGAGTGAGCCCGAACATGGGGTCCATACTTGTTCTCGACGACGACAAGAGCCTGCGGGAAGTCCTGGAGGTGGCCCTGAGCGAGCAGCAGCACACCATTTTTCAGGCCGCCTCGATTCAAGACGCCGTTTCCCTGCTCCAGAACGACATCATCGACCTGGCTTTTGTCGATCTCCGCCTGGGACGAGAAAGCGGGCTCGATTTTCTCCGCTGGCTCCAGGAACAGGATATGAGCCTTCCGGTGATCATGATCACCGCCTATGCCGACTCCCAGTCCGCTGTGTCAGCCATGAAGCTTGGGGCCAAGGACTATATCGCCAAGCCTTTTGATCTGGACGAACTTCTGCTTTTGGTCCAAAGGCACCTGGAGCACTCCAGGCTGGCAGAGGAGAACCAGTGGCTGAAAAACCAGATCGACAGCCGCTTTGGAACCATTATCGGGGAGAGCCCGAAGATGCAGGACGTGTTTACGATGGTCCGGCGCATAGCCCCAACTGACATCCATGTCCTGCTCACCGGGGAATCCGGTACCGGAAAAGAGCTGGTCGCCCGGGCCGTTCACGAGCACAGCCGGCGAAGGGACAAGGCCTTGATGATCGTCAACTGCGGCGGTTTGCCCGACTCCCTGGTCGAGAGCGAACTCTTCGGCTACCGGCGGGGGGCGTTCACCGGGGCGGATCGGGCCAAGAAAGGGCTGGTGGAAAAGGCGGATCAGGGATCCTTCTTTTTGGACGAGGTCGGTGAGCTGCAGCTTGGAACCCAGGTCAAGCTTCTGCGCTGCATTCAGGACGGGAGCTTTACGCCCTTGGGCGGCACGGAGATTGTGCACAGCAACGTGCGCTTTCTGGCCGCCACCAATCGGGACATTGAAGCGGACGTCGCCCAGGGGAAGTTCCGGGAAGACCTGTTCTACCGCTTAAGCGGGGTGATCATCACCATACCGCCCCTGCGGGAGCGGGGAGACGATCTTTTCCTCCTGGCCGAGCACTTTCTGCGCACCTTCTGTCGTCAGCAGAACAAGCATATCTCCGGGTTCACCCGCCAGGCCAGGGAGAAGCTGAAGAATTACCATTATCCGGGCAACGTCCGGGAGCTGGAAACCATCATGGCCCGGGCCGTGGCCCTGGAAACCGGGCCGTACATCACCAAATCGTCACTGATCATCTACGAGCAGGCCCACAGCGGCCAGGCCAGCCAGCGGGAAAAAGTCCTCAACCGCGAGCTATCCCTGGATGCCTATTTGGAGCAGGAGGACCGGGAGATCCTGCACCGGGCTTTGGAGCTGACCGGCGGGCACAAGGGGCAGGCAGCAGAGCTGGTCGGGCTCAGTTTCCGCCAGTTCAGATACCGGTTGAGCAAATATGCGGGCAATGACCAGGGATCCGCCTCCGGTTCATAGTCTTTGTCCCTATGACCTTTATATGCCGCGATTTCCGGCCCGCAGAGGCCTCAATCCATCCCGGCCTCCTCTTCCAGCTCCTGGATTCTGGCCAATATATTCTCCCGCTCCTCCTGGCTCAGAGATGCATCCTGCAGACGGCGGTGCAGGCCCAGGATGATCATCTCCAGCCGAAAATCCTGGCAGGTATACGTGCTGTGTTCCGACATGTTGACCTCCTGAAAAGGAGAGTACGCCCGGGCCCGGCTGGATGCAACCGTTTGGCCGCCGCCCCCCGCAACGCTTGGTTTCGTGGGCTGACCTGGCTCGTGGCCCAGAAAGTGGCGCCTCGAAAAGGCATAGCACTACAGCGACATTGTCCTGAACTCACAGTGGCCACGGACCAATCCCCGGCAAGGCCATATCAAAATGTCGCCGTACAAATCGGCTCAGTCGAAGAATCAGCTTACCTCGTATGCCTCCAGCCGGGTTTGCCTTGTGCTTCGAAATCGGATACAAATGTGGGCTTGATCGCTGCTCACCACTGGCCCAAGGGACGACTCGCATATGAATCAGCAACCGCCGCCGGCCGACAGCTCACCCCTGGGCATCATCGCCGGGGAGGGGCAGTTTCCGCTTCTGGTGGCCCAGGGAGCACGCCGGTTGGGACGCCCGACCATCGGGATCGCCTTTAAAGAGCACACCCGCCCGGAGCTGTCCATGCTGGTGGAGCACATAACCTGGCTGCGCCTTGGACAGCTGAGCAAAATGCTGGCCTTCTTCGCCAAGCATCAGGTCCGGGAGGTGGTCTTCGCCGGCGGGATCAACAAGCCCAGGGCCCTGGCCTTGCGTCCGGACCTGCGGGCTGCCAAGCTCCTTTTTCATCTGCGGAGCAAGAATGACAACTCCCTTCTGCAGGCCCTGGTCGGCTTGCTGGAGACAGAAGGCTTCACCTCGGTCTCCGCTCTGCATTTTGTTCCTTCCCTGCGCACTCCGGCCGGGGTGCTGACCAAGCGGGAACCCACCAGGCAGGAAAAAGCCGACATTGAGTTCGGGTGGCCTGTGGGCAAAAAGATCGGGGACATGGATATTGGACAGTGCGTTGTAATCCGGGACCAGATGGTGGTCGCAGTGGAAGCCATTGAAGGAACCAACGAGACCATAAGCCGAGCTGGTCGCCTTGGCGGGAAGGGATGCGTGGTGGTCAAGACCTTCAAACCCGGCCAGGAAGAACATATAGACCAGCCGGCAGTAGGTCTGGAGACGGTCCGGACCATGATCCGGGCTCAAGCCACGTGTCTGGCTGTGGAAGCGGATAAAAGCCTGTTCTTTGACCGCCAGCAGACATTGGAAGTAGCCAACGAAGCCAAGATATGCATCGTCGGTTATCATCCAGGGCTCGACCTGTAGCGGACATCGCCTCGCCAACCGTTAACTTTCCTATGCACGCAGAGAGGAAGCATGCCTAATATATTCAACAAGTTTCTCGGCATTTTTTCCAGCGACCTGGCCATTGACCTGGGAACAGCCAATACTCTGGTCTATGTCCGGGGCCGGGGGATCGTTCTGAATGAACCCTCTGTGGTCGCTGTCAAGCAGGACAATAAGGGAACAAGCAAGGTCCTGGCCGTGGGGAATGAGGCCAAGCGCATGCTGGGCCGGACCCCGGGCAATATCGTGGCCATCCGGCCTATGAAGGACGGCGTCATCGCCGATTTTGAGATCACCGAATCCATGCTCCGGTACTTCATCGCTCAAGTCCACAACAGCCGGCGGCTGGTGCGCCCCCGGATCATTATCTGTGTACCGACCGGAATCACCCAGGTCGAGAAGCGAGCAGTGAAGGAGTCGGCCCAAAGCGCCGGGGCCAGAGAGGTCTACCTGATCGAGGAGCCCATGGCTGCTGCCATAGGGGCCAACCTGCCCATCACTGAGCCAACTGCCAATATGGTCGTCGATATCGGGGGCGGGACCACGGAGGTCGCAGTCATATCCCTGGCGGGCATTGTGTACAGCAAGTCCGTGCGGGTGGGCGGAGACAAGATGGATGAATCCATCATGCACCACATTAAACGCAAATACAATCTGCTCATCGGCCTGAGCAACGCCGAGCGGATCAAGCAGACCATCGGCGCCGCCTTTCCCGGGGAGTACGACAATCAGGAACTGGAGGTGAAGGGACGGGATCTGGTCTCCGGCATACCGCAGCACCTGAAGGTCAACTCCGAGGAGATCCGGAACGCCATTTCCGAAGAAGTGGCCACAATAACCCATGCCGTGCGCATGGCTCTGGAGCAGGCGCCTCCTGAGCTGGCCTCAGACATTGTTGACCGGGGCATCGTGGTTACCGGAGGGGGGGGCCTGCTTCGCGGGCTGGATCAGCTTTTGCGGGAAGAGACTTCCCTGCCCATCACTCTGGTGGACGATCCTCTATCCACTGTGGTGCTGGGTTCCGGCAAGGTCTTGGACAATCTGGATATTCTCAAAGATGTAACCGTCGATTGATGTCTTGTGCTCCCTCTTAAGCTCCGCCACCTCGTGCTGGCCTTTCTCCTGCCCCTGTTCGTGTACATGAGCCTGTACACCTGGAACTGGAAAACAGGGCATTTGGATCGCATGGCCAGATATACTGGACTGGAGATCGTCGGTTTCGTCCTCACCCCGGGCAAATGGGTGCACAGCAAGGCCGAATCCCTGGTGGACTCCTATATTCTCCTCCGCGATGTTCAAGAGGAAAATGCGGCCCTGCGGGACAAGCTCCAGGATTTGAAGCTGAAGATGATCCGCGTGCAGAGCCGGGCCAAGGAAGCCACCCGGCTCAGGGAGCTCATGGAGTTTCCCCGCCCCCCGGAATGGACGTGCCAAGGGGCGGACATCATCGGCAGCCAAGTCGGACCCAATTCCGTCCTGCGTTCCTTGATCATCAACAAAGGACGTGGTGACGGCGTTGCCCCCAACACCCCCATCCTGACCTCTCAAGGTATCGTCGGGCGGGTAAAACAGACCAGTCCCCATTTTTCCACTGTATTGCTGATAACCGACCCCAACAGCCACATACCGGTCAGGGGCAGGGAAAGCCGGACCAACGGTGTCTTGTGCGGGCAGGGGCTGCACAGTCCCCTGCAGGTCAAGCATGTCCCCCAGAACGCTCCAGTCCAGTCCGGGGAGACCCTGGTCACATCCGGCTTGGCCGGACTGTTTCCCCAGGGCCTTCCTGTGGCCAGGATCGACAAGATCGCTGTGTCCGACCTTTCCCTGTTCAAGAAGATCCAGGCCCGCCCCCTGGTCAATTTCGATCGCTTGGAGGAGGTCCTGGTTGTCCTCACCCCAGAAGCCCAGCCTCAGCCGGTTCGGGAACCGGGGTAATGAGGCGAGAGAGCGGTATGCGTCTTGTCCTGTGGTGGATCGTTTTCACCGCCGGGTGCATTTGGATCCACGATATGATCCCCGGAATCGACTGCTTCGGTCCGGCCATTCTGGTTCTTGTGCACCAGCACCGCTACCGGGAGGCGGCCTGGCTGACCCCGGTATGGATCGTCATCAACGAGGGAGCCGGAGATCTGGCCTTTGGCCTCTCCGTCCTCTGGTTTGGCGGCCTGATGCTTATTTTTCAGGTCCTATGCCTGTATCTGACCAGCTCAAATCTCATATTCCTCATCTCGCTTTCCATCTTGGCCGGGATCTGGCATTCCAGCGTCATCCAGCTCATGTCCGCACTGCAGGAAGTCGCCATCCCCGTGGACAGGATCCTCCTTCAGGGAGTGGAAACCGCCCTCCTCTTTCCCCTGCTCTGGGCAGCGATGACAGTGGCATTCAAACGCTGGGGGAAATCACGGTATGTTTCGCTCTGATCAGGTCAACACCCTGCCTGCAGACCGGATCGTCATTCTGCAGGCAGCCATCCTCCTGCTTTTCATAATCATTTTCCTTCGTCTCTGGTATTTTCAGGTCTATAAGGGAGATGTCTATGCCCAAAAGGCCCAGGCCAATATCACCCGTATACAGTCCATCCATGCCCCTCGGGGCCTGATCCGGGACAGAAACGGGAATATCCTGGCCGACAACCGTCCAGCATACGGACTGGCCATGATCCGGGAAAACTCCGCCGACGTTCAAGCCACCCTGCAGCAGGTCAGCGACTGGACCGATGTCCCCACCTCCAAGCTCTCCGATAGATTTGAACAGGGCCGGGACAAGGTCCGGTCCTTCGAGCCCCTGCTTCTGGTCCCCAACCTGACCTTTGATCAACTGGCCTATATTGAGGCCAGAATCCACAACTGGCCGGACCTGAACATCATTACCCGCCCCTTGCGCACCTATCCATACGGGGCCCCATTTTCCCATGTCCTCGGTTATGTGGCCCAGGCCAACGAAAAGGAGCTGCGGGCCAACCCCAGGCTGACCCTTGGGGACATGATCGGCAAGCAGGGAGTGGAAAAGACATTTGAAGATATTCTGCACGGACAGAAAGGACGCAAACATCTGCAGGTCAACGCTCAGGGCCGGATCCTGCATTCCAGTATCACTCAGCCCCCCCAGCCAGGGTCCAACCTCGATTTGACCTTGGACTGCGAACTGCAGCAGTTTGTCTGGGAAAGCCTCGGAGATCATGCCGGGGCCGTGGTGGTCATGGAACCTGTAACCGGAAAAATCCGGGCTCTGGTCAGCAAGCCGGGATACGACAACAACCTGTTTGTACGCGGACTAAGCATGGAGAAGTGGGAGGATCTGCTCCATGATCCAAGCCATCCCTTGCAGAACAGGCTGATCCAAAGCGCCTACCCCCCGGGGTCGGTGTTCAAACTGGCTGTAGCCGGCTGCGCCCTGGCTCGATCCGAGATCACCACCTCGACCTCCTTCTATTGCTCGGGACGGTACCGGCTGGGCAACGGCCTGTTCCGCTGCTGGAGGCGTTACGGGCATGGGAGATTGGAGATGAAAGAGGCCATCGCCAGATCATGCGACGTCTACTTCTACAATCTGGGTGAGGAACTGGGGATATCCAAGATCCATTCCTTCTGCACCCAAGCCGGCTTTGGACAGAAGACCGGGATCCGGCTGCCCAATGAGCAGGCGGGCCTTATCCCCAGCAAGGAATGGAAGCTTCGGCGGTTCGGCCAGCCATGGCAGGGAGGAGAGTCGGTGATTACCGCCATCGGGCAGGGCTACACCACCAGCACCCCGCTGCAGGTGGCCAGATTTATCTCCGCGCTGGTCAACGGCGGACGCCTGCTTCAGCCCCTGCTGCAGCACGATGCCTCCCCCCGAGTCCAGAACAGCCTGCCTTTGCAGGACGCCCACCGCGAATTCATCCGCCAGGCGATGATCCACACCGTGGAGGGCAAGCGGGGAACCGCCCGCAGGCTCCGTCTGCCCGGAGCGACCATCGGGGCCAAGACCGGGACTGCACAGGTGGTTCGACTGACGAAAAAGCACGAGGACAAGGAGACAGAGGAGATCCCGTACAAATTCCGCGATCACGCCTGGATGGCCGCATTTGGCCAGCAGGGGGACGCGTCGTATGTGGTGGTCACCCTGGTCGAGCACGGCGGCCACGGCAGCTCCGCAGCCGGGCCCATCGTCAAAGGGATCTTCGAATACCTCCTTGATCCTGAAGAGGCTGGGTAAGGAGCACCATGTCCCCTTTTGACCGCAGACTGTTCACCCACCTGAACTGGACCCTTCTCCTCTGGTCCCTGGCCCTGTTCGGCCTCGGGGTCATGAACCTGTACTCGGCCAGTTCGCTGCGCGGCGAAGGCGGGATGACCACCTACAGCTTTTACCAGAAACAGATGCTGTGGGGTCTTTTCGGGATGGGGGGCCTTATCATCTGCAGCTCCTTTGACTATCGGCACCTGCGGAGTCTTGCCTGGCCCTTGTACTGGGTGTCCCTGGGCCTCTTGCTGACTGTCCTGCTCACCGGGGAATCGATTTACGGGGCCTCCAGATGGATAGATCTCGGTCTTTTCCATTTCCAGCCCACAGAGCTGGCCAAGCTAAGCTGCCTTTTGCTCACTGCGCTGCTGCTCACCCGGACCCCGACTTTGCTCGCTTGGTCCAGCCTGGGCAGGATCATGGCCCTGATCCTTCTCCCCGTGGGCCTGATCATCGTTCAGCCCGACCTGGGTTCAGGGCTGAACATCCTCCTTCTGGCCGGGGGGATGATGTTCTATCACGGGATCAGGCCCCGCGTATTCTGGACCCTGTCCCTGGCCGCCATCGCCCTGATGCCCTTGGGCTGGTTCGGCCTGCAGGACTATCAGAAGGAACGGATACTGACCTTTCTAAACCCTGAAACCGATCCGCTGGGTGCCGGTTACAACATCCTGCAGTCCCAGATCGCCATCGGGTCCGGCCAGACCTGGGGCAAGGGCTTTTTGGAGGGCACCCAGAGCCAGCTACGCTTTTTGCCCGAAAAGCATACGGATTTCGTCTTTGCCGTGTTTGGAGAGGAATGGGGATTTGCCGGAACCATCCTGCTTCTTATCCTGTTCTGCCTCTTCCTGTATCAGATCATCATGGTCATTCAGGACTCCAAGGACAGGTTCGGTCATTACCTTGCAGTCGGGGTCTTCTTTTATTTCTTCTGGCAAATCGCGATCAACATGGGCATGGTCCTCGGACTTCTTCCGGTGGTAGGCATCCCCCTGCCTTTCCTGAGCTATGGGGGGACATCCACCTTGATCAACTTCTGCTTTTTGGGGTTGGCCCTCAATGTGTCCATGCGCCGGTTTGTGTTTAAGACTGATTGAATCCGGGCGGCCCTCCTGGTGTCGAATCATCTTGACATCTCAGACAGGATTGATTATCATTTTCCCCTTAAAGGATGCATCATTTCATCTCTTGCGTCCAAACCCGAAATCCTTCATAGTACCCTGAGGACTGGGTTGAATTCCTGTTCAGAGTGACACCATTAGCCAAAGGAGTCATCACATGGCCACGCAGCTTGAAGTTTACAAATGCAATGCCTGCGGCAATATTGTCGAGGTTCTGCACGGTGGAGCCGGCGAACTCGTGTGTTGCGGGCAGCCAATGGAGCTTTTGCAGGCCGGAAGCGTCGATGCGGCAAAAGAAAAGCATGTCCCGGCCATTGAAAAAACCAGTTCCGGCTTTAAGGTCAAGGTCGGCTCTGTTGCCCACCCCATGGAAGAAAAGCACTACATTGAATGGATTGAGCTCATTGCCGATGGCAAAGCCTACCGTGAGTTTCTCCAGCCCGGACAGGCTCCGGAGGCAGAGTTCTGCGTCCAGGCCTCCCAGGTAACTGCCAGGGAATACTGCAATGTCCACGGCCTGTGGAAGGCTGATAGCTAAAGACAGGGAGTGAGGGCACCTCCCGCGCTACTCAAGGCATTGGACCCTGGACCGGGGTGCCCCGAGAGAAACCAGCACCGACACGACAAAGGAGAAGAGGAAATGGAACGATGGGTATGCGGTGTATGCGGATATGTGTATGATCCCGCCGAAGGGGATCCGGAAAACAACATCCCGGCAGGAACCAAGTTCGAGGATCTGCCCGCGGACTGGGAATGCCCGGTGTGCGGAGCCGGCAAGGACGAGTTCAGCAAAGAAGAGTAATCGGGAGGCCCCCGTCGGCTGGATCATTCCCGCCGGCGGGGGCCCAGGAAGGATCTATGGCTGAGAAAAGCGCCTCAACCCGGGTCGTGCGCCGGCAGCTGATGGCCATCCTTGAGTCCGCGGACTGGGAAAGGGAATGGAACAAGCTAGCCGGCGGCAACCCGGCCCAGAATCTCATATCCCCACTGTTCACCGCACTTTTCTCCATCCAGGAAACAATCCATTGGCGGGCCGTGACCTGTATGGGGGGCGCAGTCCTTTCCCTGGCCCACAGCGGACTTGAGCCCGCCCGGGTGGTCATGCGCCGGTTGATGTGGTCCTTAAACGACGAATCAGGAGGGATCGGCTGGGGTGCGCCCGAAGCCATGGGAGAGATCATGGCCAGGCACTCCGGGTTGGCTGCTGAGTACGGCAGCATCCTGTGCTCCTACGTCGTGCCCAGCGAAGGCCCGGACAACTATCTGGAATACGCCCCCCTCCGTCTGGGGGCCTACTGGGGCATCGCCCGCCTGGCCCAAGCCCGTCCAGGCTATGTCCAGCCCAGCCTGCAGGACCTGGAAAACGCCCTGGGGGACGAATCCAATCCCAGCTCCCTGGTCCTCATCTGCCTGACCCTGGCCCGGCTGGAAGGCCTCTGCTCAAAAACAGCATCCATCCTGCAGAAACTCTCTTCCAGGGACGACGCGGTCCGCATATATTGGGACCAGGCCTTTGTCCCCATGAACCTGGGCACGCAGGCCGCCAATGCCCTTCGTCGCCATCAGCCCTGAGAGGGTTCGGATTCATCCGCCCCCTGCAAGTCCAGCCGGCTGCTGAGCCACCTGTCCAGACCGCCCCGAATGTCCAACTGAACATCCAGGATGCACAGCCTGGGATCGTCCATGTCCTCCAGCTTAACCCCGTCCTTTGGTGTACAGACAATCCGGCGTGCCCCAAGCTGATCCGCTCTTTGCCCAATCCGCTTTTTGTCCGCCCTGGTAAAAGAATGGTGGTCTGCAAACCGCATATGCTCCAGAGGGGCACCCGGCAGGACCAGTCCGGCCGTGGATTCCACCCCGGCCGGACTGCCCACGGCGCTGACCAGGATATACCGCTCATCCGGATCCAATGCAGTCCGGCCGTCCGGCCGGCAGAGGCCTTTGGCCTGGTAGGAACAGGAGAAAAACGGACCAGGCAGATTCGGCGCCTTGGCCCTGATCTCCGGCTCCAGCCGGGCCGCTTCTTCGGGGGGGGCATGCAGGATGATGGCCGAGGCCCTGTGCAGGGCCTTGGCCCCTTCCCGCCAGGGGCCGCTGGGTATGACCCTGCCCCAGTCGTGAGTGAAATCCTCTGGCCTGAGCAGGACCAGATCCACATCCCGCTGCACAGCCAGGTGCTGATACCCGTCGTCCAGGATGAGCACGTCCGGGCCCATCCGCTCCAGGGCCCATTTGCCTCCCCGGTTGCGGCAGGGATCGACCACCACATGGGCCTGTGGGTTTTCCCTGGCCAGCATCAGGGGCTCATCCCCTGCCTCAAAAACAGGGCTGTCGGTGTGAACCAGGTAGGGATATTTCGGGGGGCGGGCTCGATACCCCCGGGTGAGCAGAACCGGCCGCAGCCCCCACTTTACAAACATGCCCAGCAACCGGGAGCATACCGGGGTCTTGCCGCTGCCCCCCCACCTGATATTGCCCACAGAGATGCAGGGCACCGGTGGACGCCAAGAGGGGATCAATCCGCGGGCATAGGCCAACTCCCGGATGTGCATTGCGTGTGCATACAGCCGGCCGGCCACTGCTCGAGCCACGGCTATTCCCGCATCTGTCCCAGAAAGTGGAGCAGGAAGAGAAAGAGATTGATAAAGTCCAGATACAGGGTCAACGCGCCGAGGATGCTCCCCCGGCGGAGGGCTGTGGCGTCGTCCATGGGCGCGGTCTCACCCATCCGGGTCAGCTTCTGCGTATCATAGGCCGTGAGCCCGACAAATATCAGCACCCCGAGCCCGCTGACCACGAAATCGATCATCGGACTCTGAACAAATATATTCACCACCATGGCCAGGATGATCCCGATCAGGCCCATGAACAAAAAGCTTCCCCAGCCTGTCAGATCTTTGCCTGTGGTCATTCCATACAGGCTCATCGCCCCGAACATGCCCGCGCAGACCACGAACGCACTGACCACCGAGGCCGGGGTGTACACCGTGAGCACGGCCGAAAGGGTGATCCCGTTCAGTGCGCTGTAGAGCAAAAACAATCCCGTGGCCGTGGTCCCGGACATCCGGTTGATCCCGGCGCTCACGGCAATAACCAGGCCCAGCTCTGCGGCGATCAGAACAAACAAGAGCATGGGATTGCCGAAAATCAGCTCCATCATTGCCGGACTGGAGGCGGTCATATAGGCGGCTCCGGCCGTGATGACCAACCCCGCGCCCATCCAGCGATAGACGCCCTGCATGAATGCGTTCAGGGCCAAGCCCCGGCTTTGAACCCGGGAAGTTCCGGTGCGATGTTCCATACATGTTTCTCCAGGATAAAAGTGTCAGACCCAGATTTCTTTGGTTTTTGACTCCAACTGACTGTAATTCATACCCGAGGTTGAAGGTCAAAGACCCAAATTTTTCCCTGATCAGTCATTAAAATCTACCCTTCTGGAGCAAGCTGCGTCAAGCTGCAAAAGGGGTTGACAAGCCAGCTGAAAGTTGCATCTTTAACAAAGCAGTTCACGACACTGTCCTGGGGAGAAAGGCTTTCGACCCAACCGGTCGGAGGTACTGGACAGTGGTCCCTGCTATGCCTTTTCGGTTCGACCCGCCACGGGTGAGACCAAGATCACAGAGATGTCGATTTGGAGGGATATATGCGCCTCTACGAGTTTCGCTGCCTCAAATGCGAGCATGAATTCGAAGACCTGGTCCGCAGTGATCAGGATACCGTCCACTGCCCCAAATGCGGGAGCACACAAGTGACCCGGCTTTTGTCTGCTGTGCGCCGTCAAAGCCCGGGGGGACAATCCAGTTGCGCCCCATCAACCGGATTTTCCTGAGCCTCATAGCATCACTCCGGTCCGGAGTGCACATCACCCATGAACAGACAGGACAACCAGCAGACCCGTGCATCTGTCTTCGATCTATCCTATTCGCAGCTCGAAGCCAGAATGCAGGGCCTCGGACAGCCTTCTTTCCGGGCCCGGCAGGTGTGGCAGTGGATCTGGCAGAAAGGGTGCCCGGATTTTGCCCGGATGACCAACCTGAGCAAGGAGCTGCGCCACCGCCTGGCCCAGGAACTGGACCTCCGGCTCCCGGCCCTGTCCGGCCTTGCATCCAGCCGGGACGGGACCAAGAAGGGACTGCTCAGCCTCTACGATGGTCAGGAGGTGGAATGGGTCCTTATTCCAGACAAGGACCACTTCACCCTCTGCCTTTCCACTCAAGTCGGATGCAGCCTTGGATGCACCTTCTGCAGCACCGGCCGGATGGGCTTTGTGCGCAACCTGACCTCAGGGGAGATCCTGGCTCAAGTCCTGATCGCCACGCAGGTCCTGGAGGAGGCCCGCAGCTCCTGGCCCCTGCGCAATATCGTCTTTATGGGCATGGGCGAGCCCCTGCTGAACTGGTCCCAGGTCCACAAGGGGCTGACCATCCTTCGGGATCCAATGGGGCTCGGGTTCTCTCATCGGCGGGTCACAGTTTCCACAGTGGGGGTTCCGGGCACCCTCACGGCCTTTGCCCAGACCGGCTTGGCCTCTTTGGCCGTTTCTCTGCACGCACCCAATCAGGCCTTGCGCCGGCAGATCATGCCCGCGGCATCCAGGTTGCTGCCCTTGTCCGACCTGATGGATACATTGCAGGCCATACCCTTAAAGCCCAGGCAGCGAATCACTGTGGAGTACATCCTCCTGGGAGGAGTAAACGACGGGCTGAACCAGGCCCGGGACCTGAACCGACTCCTGTCCAGGCTCAAATGCAAGATCAACCTGATCAGCTTCAATCCGGCCCCGGAGCTCCCGTATACAGCCCCGGATCCGGATGCTGTCGCCGCCTTTGAGCATTTCCTCCGGAGCAAGGGACAGACCGTGACCTTGCGTAAAAGCAAGGGGCAAGATATACAGGCTGCCTGCGGCCAACTGCGCAACAGCCCGGGGCGGAGCAACGCGGGCTCTGCCCTGGAGCCGAATATGGAAAGGGGGATGCATGCTCAAACCTGATTTCGCCAAG
Source organism: Desulfovermiculus halophilus DSM 18834 (assembly GCF_000620765.1). Taxonomy (NCBI): domain Bacteria; kingdom Pseudomonadati; phylum Thermodesulfobacteriota; class Desulfovibrionia; order Desulfovibrionales; family Desulfohalobiaceae; genus Desulfovermiculus; species Desulfovermiculus halophilus. Next base: position 53,231 of record NZ_JIAK01000015.1, on the reverse strand, counting down.
GGCAACGGCCTGGTGCCGGCCATTGTTCAGGAAGCGGGCAGCGGAGAAGTGCTCATGCTGGCCTACATGAACGAACAGGCCTGGACCAAGACTCTGGAGACAGGCCACGCCCACTACTACAGCCGCAGCCGGGACACATTGTGGCGCAAGGGGGGCACCTCCGGCCATGTGCAAAAGGTCCACCAGGTGCGCCTGGATTGTGATGCGGACACGGTCCTGCTTCTGGTGGAGCAGGTCGGCGGAGCCGCTTGCCACAAGGGGTATCGCAGCTGCTTCTATCGCCAATTAACCGCTTCCGGTACTGAGCAGTGCTCGGAAAAAATATTCGATCCCCAGGAGGTGTACGGCTAAATGAGCCAGCGGGAGAAAAAACTCAAGCTCGGTATTCCCAAAGGGTCCCTGCAGGATTCCACCATCAAGCTGTTCGCCAAGTCCGGGTGGAAGATCAACCTCCACCACCGCAACTACTTTCCGGAGATCAACGATCCGGACATTGAATGCAGCCTGTGCCGGGCCCAGGAGATGCCGGTCTATGTCCAGGACGGAACCCTGGATGTCGGGCTGACCGGGAAAGACTGGATTTTGGAGAATGAGGCCGAAGTGGTCACTGTGGACGAGCTCGTCTATTCCAAGATGAGCAACCGGCCCGCCCGCTGGGTTTTGGCCGTCGGCGGCGACTCCCCGTACCGACGTCCGGAGGATCTGGCCGGAAAAAAGATCGCCACGGAGCTGGAGAACTTTACCCGCCGATATTTTCAACAGGCGGACATCCCGGTGGAAGTGGAGTTCTCCTGGGGGGCCACCGAAGCCAAGGTGGTGTCCGGACTGGCCGATGCCATCGTTGAGGTCACCGAGACCGGAACCACCATCCGGGCCCATGGCCTGCGGATCATTGCTGAGCTGTTGACCACCTCCACCCAGCTCATCGCCAACACCCGGGCCTGGGAAGACCCGTGGAAGCAGGACAAGATCACCCAGATGCGCACCCTGCTTCAAGGCGCACTGCGGGCGGAGAGTTTGGTCGGCCTGAAGATGAACGTGCACCAGGACAGGCTGGATCAGCTGATGCAGATTCTGCCCAGTCTGACCTCCCCCACGGTATCAAATCTGTACCAGGCCGATTGGCTGTCCATAGAGATCGTTGTCCAGGAATCCACAGTCCGCGATCTGATCCCCGATCTCCAGTCCATTGGGGTCGAAGGGATCATCGAGTACCCCTTGTACAAGGTTATTTAGATGTCCGGCGCTCCAGATCGGAGATGAGCATGGCCAGCACCGAACTGCCGGGGAGGCTTTCCCGGAGACTGCCTCCGGATTGCCGCTTCGGCTGTCTCTTCTCCCTGCATACTGCAGGCCTGTGTCTGCTTATCCTCTGCCTGCTCCTATCCGGGTGCGCGCTGATCCACCCGGATCCGGAAGTGGACAAGGAAATCCAGGCCAGGATGGATCTGGCCTCTTCCTATCTGTCCAGCGACCGGCCCCGCCTGGCCCTGCGCCAGCTCAAGGCGGTGCAGGACCGGGGCCAGACCAGCCCGGAGTACCATCTGCTGTACGGGCTTATCTCGGCCCGGCTTGACCGGCATCAGGAGTCCAGGGAGCATCTGATCCAGGCCGTCCGGCTGCGCCCTGATTTTGCCCGGGCCTGGAATAATCTGGGCAAGGTCCAGGCCTCCATGGGGCTGGAGGAGGACGCCGAGGAGTCCTTTCAGCGCGCCCTGGACATCCCCACGTATCTGACTCCGGAATATCCGGCCTACAACCTGGCCCGGCTGTATGCCCAGCAGGGAAAATCACGGCAGGCAGAAGACATGGCCGGGCGGAGCCTGCAGGCCAACCCAGGCTTTGCCCCGGCTGTTGTTTTCCTGGGCCAGCTGCTCACTGAGGAGAATCGGATCCAGGACGCAGTCCAGGTCCTGCGCCAAGGGCTCAAGGCCCGCCCAGGCCAGGTCCGGATAATGCAGGCCTTGGCTGAAAATCTGTTGCGCCTGGGGGAACAAGCCCAGGCCAGAGTCTGGTTTGAACGCATTGCCGACACAGCACCCCCCCAAAGCGAGCCGGCCCAGGTGGCCCGAGATTATCTGGAGCTCCTCCCGAACTAAGCCCCCGGATCCTGTCCATGCCCCGCGTATCTTGGGCCTTAATCCCTGGATCTATGATTTTGCGGCCTACAACCTCTGGTCCAGGCCGGCCGGGCTTCTGGCCTGTCTGCACATGCTCCGCAAGGCAGGGGCCCATACCGCGCTCATGGACTGCCTGGATCCCACGTGGTCCGACGTTTCCTGGCCCAAACCCAGGCCATACGGGCACGGTCCGTGGCCCAAGACGCACATGCCGGCGCCTTCCTGCCTGCGGCACGTACCCCGCCGCTACAGCCGCTACGGCCAGGACCCGGATCTGGTTCGTGCTGCCCTGCACTCCCTGGAGCCCGCACCGGACGCCGTGCTCATCGGGACCACCATGACCTACTGGTACCCCGGAGCTGTTGCCGCGGCCCGCATGGTCAAGGACATATGGCCCCGGACCCTAGTTGTCGCCGGGGGAATCTACGCCACCCTCTGCACGGAACACGCCGCCAGTTTCGAGTGCTTTGATCTGGTCCTACCCGGACCTCTGGAACAGGAGGCCAACTGGCGGCGCCTGTGGTCGGGTTTGAACGCCTCTCCTCCTTCCCTGCCTGCGGACAGCGGTTTGGGACTGGCTCTGGACGCCTATCCCGATCCGGCATTCTCAATCCTCATGGGCTCCCGGGGCTGTCCATACGCCTGCTCCTACTGCGCCAGCTCAGTGCTCAATCCAAGCTTCGTCCAAAAGTCCGCCCGGGAGGTCATCTCCGAGGCAGAAACCGAACTCCGTCGGGGGATCCCGGATTTCGCCTTTTACGACGATGCGCTGCTGGTCAAGCCCCAGACCTGGCTTATTCCCTTGCTGATCCGCCTGATCCAGACCGGCAGCACAGCCAGGCTGCACACGCCCAATGCCCTGCATGTCCGGCACATCACCAAAGACCTAGCCCGGCTGCTCAAGAAGGCCGGGCTGGTCACCGTCCGTCTGGGCCTGGAGACAGCCGACTTTTCCCACCGGGCGGACAGCAAGCTGACCAGCAGCGAATGGGAACATGGCCTCAGCTGCCTGTTTGCAGCCGGCTTTTCCCCCAGTCAGATCGGGGCCTATATCCTCTTCGGCCTTCCGGAACAGGACCACCGCTCGGTGGAGGCGGCCATCGATCTGGCCCGCAGTCATGGGATCCGCCCCCATCTGGCCCAGTACTCCCCAATCCCGGGCACATCACTCTTCGCCAAGGCCAGGGCCCATTCCCCCTACCCGGTTGAGCGCGAGCCCCTGTTCCAGAACAATGCCCTCTGGCCCTGTGTGCCAGGGGGATTTAGCTGGGAAAGGCAGGAACGATGGCGAAAACGCCTGGCAGGCAAGACGGAGTGAGCCGCTTTGCTCATACCCTTCCCGCTTTTTGTGCACCGTCTGCATCAACCAGCTGAAAAACAGCCAGACTGTGCTCCAGGAGGGGATAGGCGCTCTTGCTGCTGTATGTCGTTCCGCCGTCTTGGGGAAGTCCTTCCATGTAGCGGGTATCCAGCACCAGCTTCCACCAGTCGCAGTTGGTGTACGAGGGCAGGGAAAAATCGACCCCCCAGGGATTGCTGTTCAGCAGCACGAGCATGGTGTCCCCGCTGATGCCTTGCCCCCGGGAATCGATCTCTTCCAAAGCGTCTCCACCCAGCATGAGACCGATGACGCAGCGGGAGGCGTCCAGCCAGTCCGCATGCCCCATTTCCCGGCCCTCCTCAGTCAGCCAGGTGATGTCCTTGCGTTCCGAGCCATGAATGGATCGGCCCTGGAAGAAATTCTGGCGCTTAAATACCGGCTGGCTTTTCCGCAGCCATGCCGCCCGGCGCACAAAACGCAGAAATGCTTCCTCCGCCGGCTCCAGCTCCCAGGGATACCAGGTTAGAATCGAATCCTGGCAATAGGCGTTGTTGTTCCCCTGTTGCGTGCGGCCCAGCTCATCCCCTCCGGAAAGCATGGGCACCCCGATGGACAAGAAGAGGGTGGCCATGAAGTTTCTCTTCTGCCGCCCGCGGAGGGCAGTGATCTGAGCATCCCGGGTCGGGCCCTCCTGTCCGCAGTTCCAGCTCAGGTTCGCATCATCGCCGTCCCGGTTGTTCTCCTGGTTCGCCTGGTTGTGCTTGTCCTCGTAGCTGACCAGGTCCTGGAGGGTGAACCCGTCGTGGCTGGTGACAAAGTTTATGCTGGCATGGGGCTTCCGGCAGTTGTGGGCATACAGATCACTGCTTCCGGCCAGGCGGGTGGCCAGTTCCCCGACCACTGCACACTCTCCCCGCCAGTACCTACGCACGGCATCCCGATACTTTCCGTTCCACTCCGTCCACTGGACCGGGAAGTTGCCCACCTGATACCCCCCGCTGCCCAAGTCCCAGGGTTCTGCTATGAGCTTGACCTGGGACAGGACCGGATCTTGATGAATGATGTCGAAAAAGGCCGCCAGCCGGTCCACGTCGTACAGCTCTCTGGCCAGGGTGCTGGCCAGGTCGAACCGGAAGCCGTCCACATGCATCTCCTGCACCCAGTACCGCAGGCTGTCCATGATCAGCTGCAGGACCCGGGGATGCATCATGTTCAGGCTGTTGCCGGTTCCGGTGAAGTCCAGATACTGCCGCTTGTCCTCATGCAGCCGGTAGTAGGCCAGATTGTCGATCCCCCGCAGGCTCAAGGTCGGTCCCCATCGATTCCCTTCCGCGGTATGGTTGTAGACAACGTCCAAAATAACCTCCATGCATGCGGCATGCAGGGCCCGGACCATCATCTTGAACTCCCGGACCTGATCCATGTACCCCGCCCCCGAAGCAAATCTGAGATCCGGCGCGAAGAAGGACAGGGTGCTGTAGCCCCAATAGTTGGTCAGTCCCCGCTGAACGAGAAAAGGCTCGTCCTCGTGCTGATGGACCGGCATGAGCTCGATGCTGGTTACCCCCAGCTGCTGCAGGTGGTCGATGACTGCTTCGCAGGCCACCCCGGAATATGTCCCGCGCAGTGCTTTGGGCACCCGGGGATTCTGAGCGGTCAGTCCCTTGACATGGGCTTCGTAGATCACTGTTTCGGACCATGGGATGCGGGGCGGGGCATCGTCGCCCCAGACAAAGGACGGATCGATCACCGCGCACAGCGGGGCATATGCCGCGTTGTCCAGGGCGTTGCGGCCGGCCTCCTCCTGCCCGCTGCCCAGCCTGTAGCCGTACATGGCCTCGTCCCACCGGGTTTGCCGGACCATGGACTTGGCATACGGGTCCACGAGGACCTTGCTGGGATTAAAGCGCAGCCCCAGCTCCGGACGATATGGACCAAAGACCCGATATCCATAGACCTGCCCGGGACGGACATCCGGAAGATAGGCATGCCAGACCTGATCCGTATACTGGGTAAGCTCGATCCGCTGTTCTTCAGCCCTGCTTTCCGTACTCTGGAACAGACAAAGCTCCACCTTGTCCGCATGTTCGGAAAACAGGGCAAAATTCACTCCCAGCCCGTCCCATGTCGCTCCCAGGGGATAGAGCCGCCCCGGCCAGACCCGCATATAAGCTCCGTATTCTATGTGCTGTGGTTAGACACGATAAGAGAAATAAGGTACAAGCCAATTCAGTGCGTTCCGGTCAATCACTAATTCATTGCTGAGGATAAGAAAAGTCTGAATGCGGCCTGAAACATCCCAAATCCGAAATTTCTGCATAATCGCCCACATCGATCACGGCAAGTCGACCCTGGCTGATCGGATCATGGAGCTGACCGGCCTGGTGGCTGATCGAGACCGTAAGGAACAGTTCCTGGACCGCATGGACCTGGAGAGGGAACGGGGGATCACCATCAAGTCTCAGACCGTGCGCATCCCGTACACCGCAGCCGATGGACGGTCCATGATCCTCAATCTCATCGACACCCCGGGGCATGTGGACTTCAACTACGAGGTCTCCCGCAGTCTTGCGGCCTGCGAAGGCGCCATTCTCCTGGTGGATGCATCCCAAGGGGTGGAGGCCCAGACCCTGGCCAACGTCTTCCTGGCCCTGGATCACGATCTGGAGATCATTCCGGTGTTAAACAAGGTGGATCTGCCCAGTGCAGAACCGGAACGGGTCATCCAGGACATCGAAGAGGCCATTGGTCTTGACTGCCAAAACATCGTCCAGGTCAGCGCCAAGACCGGGCTGAACGTCGATGCCCTCCTGGAGCAGATCGTCGAGATCGTCCCCCAACCCACCGGCGATGCGCAGATCCCCTTGCAGGCCCTGATCTTTGACGCCTGGTACGATCCATACCAGGGCGTGGTGGTCCTGTTCCGCATCTTCGGCGGGTACATGGAGCAGGGGCAGGACATCCTGATGATGAACACCGGGAAATCCTTTGAAATCAGTCAGCTGGGCGTCTTCGCCCCCAATCCTCAGGAAGTGGACTGGCTGGGCCCGGGCGAGGTGGGCTTCCTCTTCGCCAACATCAAAGACCTCAAGGATGCCCGGGTCGGGGACACGATCACCTCCCTGAACCGGCCCGCATCCGCTCCGTGTCCTGGGTTTAAAAAGGTCCAGCCCATGGTCTTCTGCGGGCTGTACCCCACGGAACCGGCCAAGTACGACCCCCTGAAAAAGGCTTTGGAGCGCCTGCAGCTCAACGACACAGCCTTTTCCTTCGAGCCGGAGACCTCTCAGGCCCTGGGCTTCGGCTTCCGCTGCGGCTTTTTGGGCCTTTTGCATATGGATATCATCCAGGAACGGCTGGAACGGGAGTTTCAGGCCGAACTCATCGCCACCGCCCCCTCGGTGGTCTATCAGGTCCACACCGTCACCAACCGGACCATCCCAGTGGACAACCCCAGCCTGCTGCCTCCTGCGGACCAGATCCAAGAGGTAGCCGAACCCTTTGTGCGCATGGAGATCCATGTGCCCAACGACTATGTGGGCAATGTCCTCAAGCTGTGCGAGGACAAGCGGGGAATCCAGAAAGACCTGCGCTATCTGACCTCGGCCCGGGTGATCATTACCTATGAGCTCCCATTTGCCGAAATTGTGTTCGACTTCTTTGACCAGCTCAAATCCATGACCAGGGGCTTTGCTTCCCTGGACTACGACTTTATCGGCTTTGTTCCCTCCAACCTGGTCAAGCTGGACATCCTGATCAACAGCGATCCAGTGGACGCCATGTCCATGATCGTCCACCGGGATAAGGCCTACCGGCACGGCAGGGATCTGGCCCTGAAGCTGAAAAAAGTCATCCCCCGGCAGCTGTTCGAGGTCATTATCCAGGCCTGCATCGGCAACAAGGTGGTGGCCAGGGAACGCATCCCTCCGATGCGCAAGAACGTGACCGCCAAGTGCTATGGAGGCGACATCACCAGAAAGCGCAAGCTCCTGGAAAAACAAAAAGAAGGCAAACGGCGGATGAAGAAGATGGGGAATATTGAGCTGCCCCAGGAAGCCTTTTTGGCCGCCCTGCAGAAGGATAACGACTAGCCCTCCGGATACGGCCGGATGAAGGTAGACAATGAGTTCCAACTGGTCGAATACACTCAAGGAATATGCCCAGGCCCTGGCCATTGCCCTTATTCTGGCCTTTGTCATCCGCTCCTTTGTGGTCCAGGCCTTTAAGATTCCCTCCGGATCCATGCTCCCGACCCTACAGATAGGCGACCATCTCCTGGTGAACAAATTCATCTACGGGATCAAGCTCCCGTTCACTGAAATCACCCTGGTCCCGGTATCAGACCCGGAATCCGGGGATATTATCGTCTTCAAGTTTCCGGAGGACGACTCCAAGGATTTTATCAAGCGGGTCATCGGGGTGCCCGGAGATACCATCCGCATAGAGGACAAACAGGTCTTCCGCAACGGCCAGCCCCTGCGGGAACCGTATGTCCAGCACACCGCACCGCATTTGGCCAAGCAGGAGTTCCCCATGCCCAAATGGCCCCCGCATGAGTTCGACCCCCGGGCCAGGGACAACCTGGGTCCTGTTCATATCCCGGACGGCTCCTATTTCGTCATGGGAGACAACCGGGACGAGTCGTACGACTCTCGCTTCTGGGGCTTTGTCCGGGAAGAAGCCATTCTAGGCCGGGCCTGGCGAATCTACTGGTCCTGGAACGGGATAACCAACATCAGATGGGGCAGAATAGGCGATCCAGTGGAGTAAACCATGCTATCTACCGCCGTGAGCGCGGCCCTGCTGGGGATTGACGCCTACCCAGTCCACCTCGAGGCCGACATTACCCGCTCCGGAATGCCCACCTTCATCATGGTCGGATTGGCCGAAGGGGCGGTCCGGGAAAGCAAGGAACGGGTCCTCACCGCATTGAAGAACAGCGGCTTCAAGCTTCCCTCGGCCCGGATAACCATCAACCTGGCCCCTGCCGATATGCGCAAGGAAGGCAGCACATTCGACCTCCCTCTGGCCCTCTCCCTCCTCTCAGCCGCAGAAACAATCCCCAAATCCGCCCTGCAGGGATACTTCACCGCCGGGGAGCTGTCCTTGAACGGGGAACTCAAGCCTATCTCCGGAGTCCTGCCCATGGCCCTTAAGGCCAAGGAGGAGCAGGCCCGGGGCCTGATCATCCCCCGGCAAAACGCCCCTGAAGCCGGGGTGGTCGACGAGCTGCCGGTCTACCCGGTCTCCACCCTGGCCGAGGCGGTCCAGTTCCTGTGCGGGGAACAGAGCATCGCCCCCTTCTCCTGCGATGTATCCGATCTCTGGGACAGCAGGCACGAGTTCAGCCTGGACTTCAGCGAGGTCAAAGGCCAGGACCAGGCCAAGAGAGCTGTGGAGATCGCCGCCGGCGGGGGGCACAATCTCTTATTCATGGGCCCGCCTGGAAGCGGAAAGACCATGCTGGCCAAGCGCATCCGCACGGTCTTGCCCTTGCTTCCTTTTGCCGAGGCCCTGGAAGTGACCAAGATATACAGCGTAGCGGGGCAGCTCCGGCCTGGACAGGCCTTGATCACCGAGCGCCCGTACCGCAGCCCCCATCACACCATTTCAGACGCCGGGCTGATCGGCGGGGGGCAGATCCCCAAGCCCGGAGAGGTCTCTCTGGCTCACCGCGGGGTGCTGTTCCTGGATGAAATGCCTGAATTCAAGAAGCACGTCCTGGAAGTCCTCCGCCAGCCCCTGGAAAACGGCGACGTCACCCTGTCCAGGGCTGCCGTATCCCTGACCTATCCTGCGGACTTTATGCTGGTCGCGGCCCTGAATCCATGTCCATGCGGATACTTGACCGACGACACCCATCCCTGCTCCTGCACGCCGGCTCAGGTCCAGCGCTACCGGTCCAGGCTGTCCGGTCCCCTGCTGGACCGCATTGACCTGCAGGTCGATGTCCCTGCAGTTCCCTACAAGGATCTCAAGCAGATACAAAGCTCAAAAGACTCGGCAACCATGCGGGCCAATATCGTTGCAGCCCGGGAGATTCAGGCGTCTCGGTACCGTGATCTGCCCTACGCCACCAATTCTGAGCTCTCCGGGCGCTGGCTGCAGGAATGCTGTCAGCTGACCCAGACAGAACACGACTTCCTGGAACAGGCCATGCAAAAGCTGGGGCTCTCCGCCCGGGCTCACACCCGGATCATGCGCATCAGCCGGACCATCGCCGACCTGGAGAGGGCCCCGACAGTCACTGTCAATCACCTGGCCGAGGCCATCAACTTCCGGTTCATGGACCGGGAGGACCGCTTCTAAGCTCACTTTGCTCCGTGACCACTCCCGGACTCCTGGATTGAACATGACTCCTGGGCACATGAACAGCTCAGCTCGCTCAAGGCATAGAGCAGCCGGCCCTCCTTGGCCTTTTTCTCCGCGGTGACTGTGTATTCCGGGACTGCGGCCGCCATATGGAGCAGCTCCTCCCAGTCCGGAAACTCGGCATATAAACACTCCCGCACCAGGGCACCATCCGCGACCTGCAGGATGACCGCCTTTTGAGTGTCTGTGGCCACAGCCAGACGCGGCGCCCCTTGAGGCAGGAGTCGGGCCGCGGCCAGGGTCTGCCGGGTATAGGTTTCCACCTGCCCGGCGCAGAAATTGAGGGCCATGATCGGATCACTCGAGCTTTGCCCGAGAACCAGGTCCATTTGCTGCACGTAGGGTGATTCGTCAATAACTGCCGTGACCTCGACCTTGGTCCGTACGGCCGCCTTGGGCACCCCCTTCTCCTCTACCAGAAAGCGGGCGATATCCTGGCGGATATCCTCGTAGGTCGTCGCCTCCACCTGCTCTCCGCTGATATAGTCCTGCACCGAATATCCAAGGCGTATCTCATGCATGGTCAAGCTCCCCGCCAGAGTATGCATCATTAATGGCTTGTTCTGATCCGGGCCTATCCCGCCTTTCTACCTCCGTCTCGCACTCAGCTTTCCTATCCGGCTTCGGCCGGCAGTCCGATCTCCCGGTAGACGCTCATGTATTCCCGGGCCGAGCGCTGCCAGGAAAAGTCCTGATGCATGGCCCGTTCCTGCATCCTGCGCCACTGCCCGTCGTCCTTCCATACCGCCACCGCCTGCTGGAGTGCCCGGAGCAGGGCCGGGCCCGTTATGGGGCTGAAGGTGAATCCGGTGCAGCCCTGGGCTGGATATCCGATGACGGTATCCAACAGCCCCCCGACCTGGGAGGCCACAGGGAGGGTCCCGTAGCGCAGGCTGTACAGCTGAGTCAGCCCGCAGGGCTCATACCTGGAGGGCATGAGGAAGATATCCGTCCCGGCCATGATCTGGTGCGACTTCTCCTCGGTGTATCCGATGCACGCCGCCAGCTGCCCCGGATACTGCTCCACCAGATTGCCGAGCATGGTCTCTATGCCCAGATCCCCTTCCCCCAGAATGATCAGCCCCACATCCATGGCCATGAGCTCGTCGACTATCTCCAGGACGATGTCGATCCCTTTCTGCTCCCGCAGGCGGCCGATGAATCCCAGGACCGGCCTGGACATGAACCGGGGGTGAAACCCCATGAGATACAGCAGGGTCTTCTTGCATTCGGCCTTCCCCTGCATGTTCTCCGGGGAGTAGGGATACATCAAAAACTTGTCGTGCTTTGGGTCCCAGAACGAATAGTCCACGCCGTTGAGGATCCCCCGCAGATCCGGCTGTCTCTTGGCCAGGATCCCGTGCAGGCCGCAACCGAACTCGGGAGTGACGATCTCCCGGGCATAGGTGGGGCTGACCGTGGTGATCCGCTGCGCATAGCCGATGCCGGTCTTGAGCATGTTGAACGAGCCGTAGTGCTCGGCCCCGTCCATGTCCCAGGCCTCGGCCGGAAGGCCGCTGCTCCAGAACAGGCGGGCCGAGTACTGTCCCTGGAAGGCAAGATTGTGGATGGTCAGTACGGTCTTGGTCTGATGCCAGAAGGGGTCCAGCCTGCGGGCGGCATGGACATACGCCGGGACCAGGGAGGAGTGCCAGTCGTGAGCGTGCATGATATACGGGGGGATCCCCAGCTTCCTGGCCAGGGCCACCGCGGCCCGGGAAAAGAATATGTACCGTTCGCAGTTGTCGAAGAACTCGCCGTGATAGGTGCAGTAATAGTTTTTGCGGTCGAAAAATTCCGGCCGGTCGACAAAATACACCGGCAGGCCGTGATAGTCGGCCATATAGATATCAGCGGTCACCTCCGGCCAGGGATAACCCACAGGGCAGTTTTCAAGCACCAGCCGGATCTGGAAGTCGGCCGTGTGCAGCCGACCGTAGAACGGCGTGATGACCGCCACCTTCGCCCCTTGATCCTTGAGGACCACCGGGAGCACTCCCATCACGTCACCCAGCCCTCCGGTCTTGGAAAAGGGAAAGATCTCCGAGGTCACAAACAGAATCTGGACGTTCTCTTGGTCAACCCGCATAAAACAGCGCCTCCAGGCATTTCCTCGTGCACAGCAGCGTCCCCCGGTCAGTCCTGGCCCAGGATAGCATGCAGACAGAGCAGGAGACAATGGCCATTTTCCCGTCTTCCGGATATCCAAGGCACTTCACCCCAGGGGTCGATTTTCCTGTCCCTGCTTGCTTGACAGTCCGTGCCCAGGCCTGCTAAGGAAACCCTCATTGCGAAGGCGCGTAGCTCAGGGGTAGAGCACTTGCTTGACGCGCAAGGGGTCAGGAGTTCAAATCTCCTCGCGCCTACCATGGACAGAGCACAGCAGTTAGGGAGGCCCCGGCCTCCCTATTTGCTTTCATGCACCATAAAATACGGAGGCTATCGGACGTGCAGCAGGTGGATTGCCAAGGGCAGACCATTGAGGTTACCGAGGGGCAGTCCTGTCGTGATGTCCTTTCCCAGGCAGCCAGCGGAAAGACGCTCAAGAAGTCTGTTGCCTGCACATGCGGCAACCGTCTGGTGGATCTGTCCGCCCCTGTCCCCAGGGACTGCTCGCGTCTGGAGCCGGTTCTGGCCGACAGTGAGCAGGGACTCGAGGTCCTGCGGCACAGCGCGGCCCACATCATGGCCGAGGCGGTCAAGACCCTCTTTCCCAGGGCCAAGGTTACCATTGGCCCGGCGATAGATAACGGGTTCTATTACGATTTCGATTTCGAGCGGAGCTTTACCCCCCATGACCTGGAAGCCATAGAAAAGCAGATGGCTGAAAGCATTGCCGCGGATAAGCCGTTCCAGCGCAAGATCATGTCCAGAGATGAGGCCCGGAAGTTCTTCTCCCAGCAGAACGAAACCTACAAGCTGGAGCTCTTGGACGAGCTGGACGAGGATGAGGTCTCCTTGTACACCCACAACGGCTTCACCGATCTCTGTCGCGGTCCGCACGTCCCGTCCACCGGATTCATCCAAGCCTTCAAGCTGACCTCGGTGGCAGGTGCGTATTGGCGCGGCGACGAGAACAGGCCCATGCTTCAGCGGATATACGGTACCGCATTCGCGGACCGCAAGGCCTTAAAGAGCTACCTGGCCCACCTGGAAGAGGCCAAGAAGCGGGACCATCGACGTCTGGGCCCCCAGCTGGATCTGTTCAGCTTCTCCGACGAGGTCGGACCCGGGATGCCCATCTTTCATCCCAACGGGGCACTGGTCCGGACTATCCTTGAAGACTTTGAGACCAAAGAGCATCTGCGCCGTGGATATCAACTCGTGCGTGGCCCTCAGCTCCTGCGCCGGGACCTGTGGGAGAAGTCCGGGCACTACCAGAACTACGGCCACAACATGTATTTCTCGGAGATAGATGAGCAGGTCTACGGGTTAAAGCCCATGAACTGCGTGGCCCACATGCTCATCTACAAGTCCGCCCTGCGCAGCTATCGGGATCTGCCCATTCGCTACTTCGAGCTGGGGACTGTACACCGCCACGAAAAGTCCGGTGTTCTGCACGGACTGCTCCGGGTCCGCCAGTTCACCCAGGACGACGCGCACATCATCTGCCGGCCCGAACAGCTGCAGGATGAGATCACCGGTATCATCACCTTTGTCCAGGATGTGATGAACATCTTCGGCTTTGCCTTCGAACTGGAACTCTCCACCCGGCCGGAAAAATCCATTGGCTCGGATCAGGACTGGGACCGGGCCACCACCGCGCTGCACCAGGCCCTGGACAGCATGGGACTGCCCTATGCCATAAATGCCGGTGACGGCGCCTTTTACGGCCCCAAGATAGACGTCAAGCTCAAGGACGCCCTGGATCGCACCTGGCAATGCGCAACCATCCAATGCGATTTCACCTTGCCTCACCGCTTTGACTTGAGCTATATTGGCTCGGATGGGGAAAAGCACAGACCGGTCATGGTCCACCGGACCATTCTCGGGGCCATCGAGCGTTTCATGGGCGTGCTCATTGAGCACTACGCCGGGGCCTTGCCCACTTGGCTCTCCCCGGTCCAGGCCATACTGGTCACTGTTACCGAGGCCCAGAACGATTTCGCCCGCCAGTGCGCCAGCGAGCTGCACCAGGCCGGGATCAGGGTCCAGACCGATCTGCGCAACGAGAAGCTTGGATTCAAGGTCCGGGAGGCTCAACTGGCCAAGATCCCCTATATTCTGGTCATCGGGGACCGTGAAGTACAGGACAGGGGAGTGAACGTGCGTTTCCGGAACAAGGAACAGGCCGGGACAAAATCCCTGTCCGAGGCAATAGAAATGATCAACGAAGACTGCCAGGAACCCTTCAAACGTGGAGGAATGCGCTATAGCTTCAGCAACTAACGTGCGCCGCAACCACCAAATACGAGTCCCAGAGGTGCGGGTTATAAGTGATTCCGGCGATCAGCTGGGTATTATGCCGACCAAGGAGGCCTTGCGGATGGCCAATGAGCAGGGGGTTGATCTGGTGGAAGTCGCTCCCCAGGCCAAGCCGCCGGTATGCAAGCTCATGGACTTCGGCAAGTACCAGTACGAACAGCGCAAGAAAAACCAAGAGGCCAAGAAGAAGCAGGTTCAAGTCCAGCTCAAAGAGGTCAAGCTGCGGCCCAAGACGGATGAGCACGACTTGCAGACCAAGCTCAATCATGTCCGCCGCTTTCTGGCCAAGGGCGACAGGTGCAAAATCACCCTCTTCTTCCGCGGTCGAGAGATTGTGCACAAGGAGCAGGGCAAGGCCATCCTGGACAATGTCCTGGAAGAGATCAGCGACGTGGCCCGGCTGGAACAGGAGCCGAAATTCGAAGGCCGGACCATGCATATGATCGTTGCCCCTAACGCTGCCAAGAGCAAGTAACGGCTCATCAAAGGCCAGTACCGGACGTGACCTCTCTCTGGAAGCAGGGAGGCGTCCGTCCTTTTTTATGTATATATGTGGGCCGGGCCCGGGTCCGCAGCCTGCACCAACGTCATCCGAGCAATGTAAGGGAGATACGACATGCCCAAGATGAAGTCCCATCGCGGAGCAGCCAAGCGGTTCAAAGTCACCGGAAGCGGTTCCATCCGGCGCAGAAGGGCCTATCACAGCCATATACTGACCAAAAAGAGCCCCAAGCGGAAACGGAACCTGCGCAAATCGACAGCAGTGGATTCAGCCAATATCACGGCTGTTCGCCGCCAGCTCTTGGTCTAGGACCAGTGCGCCTGGATCGGTATTTCTGTTGAATCAAATGAACACCAGGGGTGAAGGAGAAGCATCATGCGCATAAAGCGAGGCAAGACCGCTCATCAGCGGCATAAGAAATATCTGAAGATGGCCAAGGGCTACCGCGGGGGACGGAGCAAGCTCTTCCGTACCGCCCGGGAAACGGTTGAACACGCCTTGTGCAACGCCTATCGGGACAGGAAGCGCAAAAAGCGTGAGTTCCGCAAACTGTGGATCATGCGGATCAATGCCGCCGCCAGGCAGAACGGCATGAGCTACAGCCGGCTCATGTCCGGACTGCGGACCAAGGACATACAGCTAAACCGCAAGGTCCTCGCCGACATGGCGGTCTTTGATCAGGATGGCTTCGCCCAGCTGGTGGACATGGTCAATGCAAAGGAACACTGAGGTGGATATCTCCGGATC
Organism: Desulfovermiculus halophilus DSM 18834; assembly: GCF_000620765.1. Lineage (NCBI taxonomy): Bacteria > Pseudomonadati > Thermodesulfobacteriota > Desulfovibrionia > Desulfovibrionales > Desulfohalobiaceae > Desulfovermiculus > Desulfovermiculus halophilus. The sequence continues at coordinate 37,744 of NZ_JIAK01000015.1, read as the reverse complement.
ATCTTTTGTTCACGTCTTGGACCAGCTTCTGGAGGAAGGGCTCGAGGACATACGCACCGCCCGGACCGTCGACGAGATCGAGCAGGCCCGGATAGCCTATCTGGGCCGCAAGGGCAAAGTCGCTGCCCATATGGCCTCGCTGCCCTCGCTCCCTGCCGAGGACCGCCCTCAGGCCGGGCAAAAGGCCAACGCGGTCAAGACCGAGCTGACCCAGGCCCTGCAGGAAGCCAGGGATCGGCTTGAACAGCAGGCCAAAGCGGATGAGGAAGCCGGCTTTGATCCCACGCTTCCGGGCAGGACGCCGTGGATCGGAGGGGTGCATCCCATCACCCAGGTCCAGGACGAGATATGTTCCGTCTTCGCCCGAATCGGGTTCGATGTGGTCGCCGGTCCGGAGGTGGAGACCGACTTTTACAACTTCGAGGCCTTAAACATCCCTCAGGACCATCCTGCGCGGGATATGCAGGACACCCTGTATATCTCGGACAGCATCGTCCTGCGCACCCACACCTCTCCGCTCCAGATCCGGACAATGCGCGCAGGAATGCCCCCGCTGGCTGCAGTAGCGCCCGGCAAGGTCTATCGCCGGGATGCAGACCTGACCCATTCCCCGATGTTCCACCAGATAGAAGGCTTCCTGGTCGATACCCAGGTCAGCATGGCCGACCTGCGGGGGACCTTGACGTATTTTGTCCACCACATATTCGATTCCCAGACCAGGGTCCGCTTCCGTCCCAGCTTCTTTCCCTTCACCGAACCGAGCGCGGAAGTTGATATAAGCTGCGTCATCTGCGGTGGATCGGGGCAGACAGGCAATGAGCCGTGCAGGGTGTGCAAGCAGACCGGATGGGTGGAGATCCTGGGCTGCGGGATGATCGACCCGGCGGTCTTTACCGCGGTCGGCTACGACCCGGAGGCGTACACCGGCTTCGCTTTTGGACTCGGAGTCGAACGGGTAGCCATGCTGAAATACGGAATAGACGACCTGCGCCTGTTTTTTGAGAACGACCTGCGCTTTTTGCATCAGTTTCAGGGGCCGCCCCGGACCCTGTAGCTGAAGCGCGGACGAGGGAGAATACATATCCATGCTTCTGAGCATCACCTGGCTCACCGAATTTACGCCGTACACCGGCTCGATTGACGATCTGGCCCATCTGCTGACCATGCTCGGCCTTGAAGTCGAGGAAATACGCCATCCTTTCGCCCATCTGGACGACTTCCTGGTCGGCCGGGTCACATCCTGCACCCCCCATCCACATGCCGATTCCTTGCACCTGTGCTCCCTGGACCTCGGAGAGGGCCGGATCAGAGACATCGTCTGCGGGGCTCCGAATATTGCTGCGGACCAAAACGTGGCCGTGGCCCCGGTAGGGGCCACCCTCCCCGACGGGAACATGATACAAAAAGTCCGGATCCGGGGGCAGGAATCCGCAGGCATGATCCTTTCCGAACAGGAGATGGGGCTTGGGGAGGACCACAGCGGGATCAAGCTCCTCCCCCCCGGGGTGGCTCCCGGGACAGCACTGCCCCAGGCCCTGAGCCTGGATGGAGCGGTGTTCGACCTGGGCATTACCCCCAACCGGGCCGACTGCTTAAGCGTGCTGGGCGTGGCCAGGGAGGTGGCAGCAGCCTGTGGACTGCCCCTGCACATGCCCTCCATAAGCCTGCAGGAGGATAAGCAATCCGCCTCTGCCAGCCTGGAGGTGCACATCGACGATCCAAAACTCTGTCCCCTGTATCAGGCCAGGGTAATCGAGGATATCTCCCTGGGGACCAGTCCGGACTGGTTGCGCTGGCGGCTGATGGGCATGGGGGTTCGGCCCATCAACAATATCGTGGACGTGACCAACTACGTCATGCTCGAACTCGGACAGCCCCTGCACGCCTTTGACCGCAGCAAGGTGGAGGGCGGCAAGATCCGGGTGGCCAGGGCTAAGCCGGAACACTCCTTTCAGACCCTGGACGGCCAGGACAGAACCCTGACTGATGAGGACCTTTTGATCTGGGACGCCAACCGGCCGATTGCTCTGGCTGGGGTCATGGGCGGGGCCAACAGTGAAATCACCGAATCCAGCACATCCCTTGTCCTGGAATCCGCGGTGTTTGATCCCCCGACAGTGCGCAAGACCGGCCGACGGCTCGGCTTGTCCAGTGAGTCCGCCTACCGCTTTGAACGGGGTGTTGATCAGCCCGGCTCTTCTCTGGCCCTGGAACGGGCCGCACAGCTCATCAGCTCCCTGGCAGGGGGACGAATCCTCCAGGATCGCGTCCGATCCGAACCAAGGCCTTGGCAGCCTGTACAGGTCCCTTTTCGTCCCCAGCGTTCACGCGATCTTTTAGCCCTGGATGTGGACGATTCCTTCTGCCGGCAGACCCTGACCAGGCTCGGGTGCCAGGTACAGGAGGAAGACTCGGAATGGCAGGTTACCCCGCCCTCCTACCGCCAGGATCTGGAGAGGGAAGTTGATCTGATCGAAGAGGTCGGCCGCGTGTATGGAATGGAATCCATCCCGGCCACCCTACCTCGGATCAACAAGCCCCTGCACCCCGGTCCAGCCCCGGAACAGGGCATGGCCGGCTACGAGTTTTTGACCAGGGTCAAGGCCTGGGCCCAGGGCCTGGGGCTGACCGAAGTGATCACCTACAGCTTTGTCGGAGGCAAAGAACTGGACCAGTTGGGCCTGCCCGAAGCCGACCGGGTCTTGGTGCACAACCCCTTAAGTGCAGATCAGAACACACTTCGTACGGTCCTCACCCCCGGCTTGCTGCGCAGCATCCGGACCAATGCCGACCAAGGGGCAGCCAGCTGCCGTCTTTTCGAGGTGGCCAGGGTCTTTACCTCCCAGCCGGAGTCCGAAACCACGGTCCAGGAGCATACCCGCCTGGGCCTTGTGCTGACCGGTCACAGACATCCTCATACCTGGCCCTTTGAGCCGGATGAGGCCGACTACCAGGACCTCAAGGGCGTTGTAGAGAACCTGATGTACAGCTTCGGTCTGCAGAGATGTCGATTTGTTCGCCAGACCGGGCACTGCTTCCTTTCCCCCGGGGTGGTCATCCAGCAAAACGGGGAAGAAATCGGTTTTCTCGGCCGTGTACAGCCTCACCTGGCCAAAGCGGCCCACGCCCGTTCTCCGATCTGGCTGGCCGAACTGGACATGGATCGTTTGGCCGACAGGTATGCACGGCAGCAAACCGTCTATCGCCCGTGGCCCAAGTTTCCTCCTGTGCACCGGGACATGACCCTGATAGCCGGACCGGATGTCGGCTTTGAACAAATCCAGGACCTGATCAGGTCCGAGGCCGAAAAGGGCCACTTGGAGGACGTGCGACTCATCGACCTGTATCAGCCGCCAGAGCAGCTAGAACGAAATCTGACCTTGCGCCTGCGCTATCGGCACCCGGCCAAGACCCTGACGGACAAGGAAGTAGACGCTGAACACAACGCCCTGGGACAGGCATTGACCACTCGCCTGCCTTTGCGATTTCCGTCGACCTGAGGGACGGACATGGCCAGCCGGGGGGAACGGACCTACAAGATCGGGTACGCAGCCCAGCTTCTGGGCCTTGAGCCCTACGTTCTCCGCTTTTGGGAAACAGAGTTCCCCCAGTTGCGCCCGATCCGAACCCCCAAGGGCCAGCGGTTGTACACAGACGACCATTTGCGCCTCATCGGCCGAATCAAGACCCTCCTGTACGAGCACGGGCTGACCATCGACGGGGCCCGGCGCAAGCTGGACCAGGACAGCCACTGGTTGGACATGCTCGCGGACATCCACACGGAGCTGCTGGACATCCGCCACTCGCTCCTTTCCGGCCCTCTCCAGCCCGATTCGGTTACCTCGTCCAGGGCAGCGATGCCCTCGAAGACACCCCCCTCAGGCCAAGAGCAGGGGAACCAGGACCGGCACCAGGAGGGTGAGGACGATGCCGTTGATCACGGAGAGCAGGGAGAGCCTGGTCCCAACCAGCCGGTGAATAACCGGCAGAGTGGTATCCATTGAGGTCGCCCCTGCGCAGGCTATCGGGGCCAATGGACCCCACAGCCTGAATATGGCCGGGGCCAAGGCCAGGGTGAGGACCTCCCTGAACACATTGGACAACAAAGCGATGACCCCCAGCTCTTCCCCGTGCAGCTGGGTAATCAGGATGCTTGACAGGCTGTAGTACCCAAACCCAGCCCCTACAGCCAGTCCCTCCCTGAGGGTGGCGATGCCGCAGGCCAGGGCCACGCCCCCCGCTCCGAGCAGGGAGCCGGCCACCACAGCAGCCGGAAGGAACAGCCCGGGGAGATTCATCCGCAGCAGACTTCGAACCGAGCGCCTGTCCGCTCCAATCCCCATCCCCACACAGACCAGCAGGGCAAACAGGACATACAGTTCATGCCCGGCCTGCAGAAAATCCGCGGGCAACACCCGGCTCCACCCGCTGACAATCCCCAAAGCAAAGGCACCAAGGAGAATGAGGCTACCCTTCATGGATATCTCCAGGCAAGAGATGCTCCACGGGCTTGGACAGGATCAGGCTGCCCAGGATGGATCCTGCGGCCAGGATAAGCGCGTTCCAACCCAATCCCCAGAGATGGCCCATGACTTGATCATTTGAGCCTATGACCGCACCCAAAAGAAACAAAAGGAGGAGGACCAGGCCCTCGCTCAGCCTCCCTATGCTGCGCATGAATCGGTGTTTATGCCCCAAGAGGCTGCCCAGCGCAATGCCGGCGACAAAAAACAGCAGTATCCAAGCCATGGTCCCTCCGTATGGTTCCGGCGATGAGGTGGACAGGGGCTGTAGCACATGCGCTTCTGTCTGGCAAACCGGGACTGGATTTGTTGCCTGAAATCGCATATGCACGTATGCTATCGGGTTGCAGGGGGAGACAATACAGCTTTGCCTTCCGCGCCCGGTTGGCCGGATCCACAATCCGGATCGGGCCACGGAGTTTACGAGGCATATTCCGTTCAGTGTCAGCGATCATAGGAGATGGGTGGTATGCATTTGTCCCAACGAATCCTCGCAGTCAAGCCTTCAGCCACCTTGAGCATCAACGCCAAGGCGGCTGAGCTCAAGGCCCAGGGGCAGGAAATCATCAGCCTGGCCGCGGGCGAGCCTGATTTTCAGCCCCCCAAGCACGTGCTGCAGGCAGCCAAAGATGCCATAGACCAGGGGTTTGTCCGTTACACCCCGGTTCCCGGGCTGCCCGAGCTCCGCCAGGCCGTGGCCGGCTATTGCTCAAAACAGTACGGACACACCCTCACACCCAACATGACCATTGCCACCAATGGAGGCAAACAAGGCCTGTACAGCCTCTTTCAGTGCCTGTTGGACCCCGGGGACGAGGTGCTCATTCCCGCCCCCTATTGGGTCAGCTATCCGGATATGGTCGCCTTGGCCCAAGGTAACCCGGTTGTGGTCCCGTCCAGCCCGGACCGGAACTTTCGGATAACGCCCTCGGACCTCCAGCCCCTGCTCACCGACAGGACCCGCATCCTGGTTCTGAACACACCCTCCAACCCCACCGGAAGCCATTACACCCAGGCCGAAATCGATGACATCATATCCTGGGCCGTGGACAATGATGTCTTTGTCATATCCGACGAGATCTATGACCAGCTGGTCTATCCCCCGGCTGAACCGGCAACGGCCGGGAAATGGCTTCAAAAACACCCGATGCACGTAGCTGTCTGCAACGGGCTGTCCAAGTCCTTCGCCATGACCGGATGGCGCATGGGCTATGTTCTGGCCCATCCGGACCTGATCGCCAAGCTGAGCACCATCCAGGGGCAAAGCACCTCCAATGTCTGCGTCTTGGTCCAAAAAGCGGCAGTGGCAGCACTTCAAGGCCCCACAGACTTCCTCCAGGAGCAGCGGGAGGTGTTTCAAAGACGGCGCGACCTGGCCTTGGAGCACATCGCCTCCTGGCCCGGCATCTCCTGCCCCGAGCCGGACGGTGCCTTTTACCTTTTCCCCCGCATGGACACACTGTACTCCCCAGTGATCCCGGACTCCACCGCCCTTTGCACTTTTCTGCTGGAAAAGGCCAAGGTAGCCCTGGTCCCTGGAGGTGCCTTTGGCGACGACCGCTGCGTGCGCATTTCTTATGCCCTGGACGACAGGAGCCTGGTCCAGGCCCTGGATCGGCTCAAAGCAGCTGTCTGCGACCTGGCAGACTCAAGCCGCGTACACGAATGAAAGCGCCCCGTTACCGTAAAACCCGGGTTTGTGGACCAGTCCCCTGTCCGGCCGCTCTTTCCCCGGCGTGGAAGGGAACGGAAAACAGCATCTTTGCCGGCGGATCGATCAAGTGCGAGATGAAAATACACCCTCTTTGCGGACCCAAACCATAGCAAATGCCATGTCAGGACAACTGTATTCCATTTCCCTGAGCGGCCCGAACCAAACCAGCCTGGTCCAGAACATCACCCGGACCTTGAGCCAGTACAAGGCGCACATCCTGGACATCTCCGAGGCGGTTATCCACGACTGGCTGAGCATGGCCCTGCTCATTGAACTTCATCCCCCGGGGTATCCGGACGACCTGTTTGCAGCCCTGCTCCAAACCGCCAAGACCCACAGCCTGCACCTTGAATTCGGCAAGATCTCCCAGGAGGACTACGAACGGTGGGTCCAGGCCCAGGAAGGCTCGAAAAGCATCATCACCCTCCTCAGCCACCGCATCAGTGCACTGCATATCCATCAAGTGGCCGAGCTGGTCTCCGAGCACGGGCTGGACATCGTATCCATGCAGCGGCTGTCCTATCTGGACTCGCCCCGGGGGACGGTCCACCCGAGCATGGCCTGCATAGAGTTCGTCCTCCACGGCCATCCCCTGGACATGCATATGGTGCGCAACGCGCTATTGCATCTCTCCCACCAGGACGGCATAGATCTGGCTTTGCAGGAGGAGAGCCCATTCCGTCGCCAGCGTCGGCTTATTGCCTTTGACATGGACTCCACTCTGATCCAGACCGAGGTGATTGACGAGCTGGCCAGGGAAGCCGGGGTGGGGGAGGAGGTCTCAGCCATAACCGCCAAAGCCATGCAGGGAGAGCTCGACTTTCAAACCAGCCTGCGGGAACGGGTCTCCCTGCTCAAGGGCTTGGATGTTGCGATCCTGGACCAGGTGGCCCAGCGCATGCCCCTGGCCCAGGGTGCATCCAGGCTCATCTCCAGCCTCAAGCGCCTGGGCTACACCGTTGCGGTCATTTCCGGAGGATTTACCTATTTCGGCTCCTACCTCCAGCAGCAGCTGGGCCTGGATTACGTCTTCGCCAATGAGCTGGAGATGGAAGCCGGGCGGCTCACCGGGAGGCTGAAGGGAGAGATCGTGGATGGCCCGCGCAAGGCTGAGCTCCTGCAGCGCCTCGCGGATTCCAAGGGCCTGAACATGCATCAGGTCGTCGCAGTGGGGGACGGGGCAAACGATCTGCCTATGCTCAACGCCGCCGGTCTGGGCATAGCCTTTCACGCCAAGCCCTTGGTCCGGCAGGGGGCCAAGCAGTCCATCAGCAATGTGGGGCTGGACGGCATCCTCTATTTTCTGGGTCTGCGGGACCAGGACGCCCCGCGATGATGGAGTGTGCCCCAGGCCCGGCACCCGGAAATCGAGGCAGACACAAGCTCCCAGTGCCCGGACCTCGCTGACCTGGCTTCATATACCCCGCCCCCCTCTACCGGCCTTGGGCCTTTCTGCTCAGGAAGTGCGGCCCGCGGCCTTTTTCCCTTCTCCATCCCCGGAGTCCGCCTCCCCATCTTCTGAAGCCTGTCCCTCAGCGTCATCTTCCAGCTTCCGCCAGTAGGAGCAGCTCCGATTGGGGCAGGCCAAGTGCTCGCCCCGGGCCTTGGTCGTTTTCCGGACCAGGATCGGGCTCTCGCATTTGGGGCAGGGCTCCTGCACCGGATAATCCCAGACCGCATAGGAACATTTGGGGTACTGATCGCAGGCGTAGAACACCTTGCCCCGCTTGGAGCTCTTTTCCACCAGCTCCCCGGGGCAGTCTTCCTGGGGACACGGCACACCGGTCCCGAAAGGCTGGGCGTACTTGCATTTTGGGTAGCTGGAGCAGGCAATGAACCGGCTCCCGGTCCGGGCCTTTTTGAGCACCAGGTCAGAGCCGCACTTGGGGCAGGTGCCCACTTTGGTCTGCTCTTGAGGGGGCGGCGCGACCAGCTGGATTGCCCCTTGCTCGTCCCGGGCAAAGTTCGAGGTGTTGGTACATTCCGGATACCCGCTGCAGGCCAGAAACTCCCCGTTCTTGCCGAACTTGATCACCATGGGCCGCCCGCACTTCTCGCAGGTCACCTCCGTCGGAATCCCGGACTTGACTTCGGACATCTCCTGCTTGGCCTTGTCCAGGGTGGGATTGAAATCCTGAGTAAACCGGCGGAGGAGGGCAAGCCAATCCTGCTCCCCGGTGGCCACCTGATCCAGCTGATTCTCCATCTGGGCGGTGAACCCCACGTCCATGAGCTGGGAGAAATGGGCCACCAACAGGTCATTGACTGTATAGCCCAGTTCCGTGGGGAGGAACTGCCTGCCTTCCATCCGAACATAGTCCCTGTCCCGAAGGGTGCTGATGATCTGGGCATAGGTGGACGGCCGGCCGATACCCTCGTCTTCCAGCTTGCGGACCAGGGAGGCCTCGGTGAACCTGTTCGGAGGCTGGGTGAACTTTTGCTCCTTGGACAGCTTCTGCAGGGAGAGCTCCTCGCCTTCAGTCATAGGCGGAAGCTGGACCTCCTTCTTCTGGTCTTCCGGGACATACAGGCTCATGAACCCGGGAAAGGTAAGGCGTTCTCCCTTGGCCCGCCACAGGGTGTTTTCGGCCCGGACAGTAACTGTCGTGTCCCAGAACTTGGCCGCCGCCATCTGGGAAGCCATGAATCTGAGCCAGATAAGCTTGTAGAGCTGATACTGCTGCCGGGTCAGATAGGACCGGACCTGGTCCGGGTGGATGGATACATCGACCGGCCGGATGGCTTCGTGGGCGTCCTGCGCCGACCCCTTGCTCTTGAAGGTCCGGGGCTTGGGCGGATAATAGTCCTGGCCCATATTGGAAAGTATCCATTCCTTGGCCCCGTCTCTGGCCTCCTTGGAGATCCGCACCGAGTCGGTCCGCATGTAGGTAATCAGGGCGGTGGTTCCCCTGGACCCCAAGTCGACCCCTTCGTAGAGCTGCTGGGCCAGAGCCATGGTTTGCTTGGCCGAAAAGTTATGTCTGTTGCTGGCCTCCTGCTGCAGGCTGGAGGTGATGAACGGGGGTTTGGGCTGCTTGCTCCGCTCCTTCTCCTTGATCTCCTGGACTTGAAACGAAGCAGCGGACACCTTGGCGGCCAGATCCTCAGCCTGCTCCTGAGTGCCGACCTTGGCCTTCGCGCCGTTGATCTTCCACAGCTCAGCCTCAAATTCGGGCAGTGTCTCAGCTCGAAGGCTGGCCTTAAACACCCAGTACTCTTCAGGAACAAAGGCCTGGCGCTCTTTTTCCCGCTCCACTATCAGGCGCAGGGCCACTGACTGGACCCGGCCCGCAGAGATGCCCCGCTTGACTTTTTGCCAGAGCAGCGGGGAAATCTTGTATCCCACCAGACGATCCAGAATCCGTCTGGCCTGCTGGGACTGAAACAGACGATCGTCCAGCTGCCTGGGATGCTTGAGGGCGTCCCTGACCGCACCGGCGGTGATCTCGTTGAACTGGATGCGGTGGATGTTGGAGTTCGCCGACTTGATCAACTCGGCCACGTGCCAGGCGATAGCCTCCCCCTCCCGGTCCGGGTCCGGGGCAAGAAAGACCTGCTCGGCCTGGTTCGCAGCCTTTCTCAGCTTGCTGACCACCTTTTGTTTTCCGGACAGGACCTGATACTGAGGCCTGAAGTCGTTGTCTTCATCCACCCCCAGCTTGTTGCCGGGCAGATCCCGCACATGGCCGACCGAGGCCTCCACCAGATAGTCCCGTCCCAAGAACTTGGAGATGGTCTTGACTTTGGCCGGGGACTCGACGATTATTAAATCTTTACTCATAATACCCGGGGCTATACGTTCTTCGCGTATCGAGCGCAACCTTTTCTATAACCAATTGACATAGCTGATATATTTACTAAAAACTTTTCCATCTCCAGTCCACCAGCCAAACAGTACACCGCTGTGTTCTTACTGAGCCATTATGCAACAACCTGAAAATATGGGCAAAAGTGGATTCGTGGCCATTATCGGCCCCCCGAATGCCGGGAAGTCCTCTTTGCTGAACGCCTTTTTGGGCCACAAGCTGGCCATTGTCACCCCCAAGCCGCAGACCACCCGCAACCAAATCAGCGGCATCCTGACCCGCCCCGGCTTGCAGATTGTATTTCTGGACACGCCGGGCATTCACAAGCCGGCCTCCAGAATGAACTCTCTGGTGGTCCAGGTGGCCTGGCAAGCCCTGTCCGGTGCAGACCTGGCCATCCTGGTCTGCGACGTTTTCCTGGCCGCAACCAAACCGGACCGCTTCCTTTCCGAGCTGGAGTTGATGCGCTCCAGGATCTCTGGATTGGGCATCCCCCTCCTGATTGCAGTCAACAAGATCGATCTGCTCAAGAACCGCAATGCTGTTGTGCCCATTATCGATCAGTTGAGCCGTCTCTTCCCCGGCGCAGAGATCATCCCCGTGTCTGCCTCCGCCCGGGACAACACTGAGCATCTTTTGTCCCAAATCCCCCCCCTGCTTCCCGAAGGGCCGGCCATGTTTCCCGATGACCAGCTCTCCACCCTGCCCATGCGGTTTTTGGCCTCGGAAATCATCCGGGAAAAGCTGTTTTTCAGCCTTGAACGGGAGCTTCCCTACTCCCTGGCGGTCGGGATTGAGATGTGGGACCAGGATCCCGCCCGGGACCTGGTCACCATCCACGCCGTCATCTACGTCCCTAAACAGAGCCATAAAGGCATTGTCATCGGGCAGCGGGGGCAACGGCTCAAGCAGGTGGGCCAGCAGGCCAGGGAGGAACTGGAAGATCTTGCGGACATGCATATCCATCTTCAGCTGTGGGTCAAGGTCAAGCCGAGATGGACGGAAGACCGCAATTTCGTCCTCCAGTTTCTCCCCGAACTCACTGGCTGAGAGGAACCCACTTTCGGGAAAGCGATATCCTGCACGCCCGGGACGCACCCGGACATGCAGACACTGCACTCGGAGGAGCTATGGACGCTGCAAAGGACATCATCGACCGCTGGGAAAACATCCGCGGCAGAATAGTCCAAAGTGCGCGGAACTGCGGACGCAATCCGGAGGAGATTACCCTTGTCGCCGTGTCCAAGACACATCCGGCCCGGTCCGTGCGAGTCCTGGCCCAGGCCGGACATCTGGATTTCGGCGAAAACTACGTTCAGGAAGCCCTGGACAAACAGGAGGAGCTCGCTGACCTCAATATGCGCTGGCACTTCATCGGCCGCCTGCAATCCAATAAGGCCAAGTTCCTCCCCGGCCGATTCCACCTCATCCACTCCCTGGACCGGGTGAAGACCGCCCAGGCCCTGGACCATAACTGTGCAAAGCATTCCGTGGTCCAGGCAGTCCTTTTGCAGGTCAACCTGGCCGGGGAAGACCAGAAAGGCGGGATCCCGGAGGCGGATCTCATCCCCGCCTCCCGGGAGATCGATGCCCTGCCCGGCCTTGACATCCAGGGCCTGATGTGCATGCCCCCCTTTTTCGACGATCAGGAGCGGGCCAGGCCTTTCTTCCGCCGATTGGCTCAGCTCCGCTCTCAGCTGGAAAACGAACTGGGGCACGCCCTTCCTCATCTGTCCATGGGCATGAGCGGTGATTACCCGGCAGCCGTGGAAGAAGGAGCCACCCTGCTTCGCATAGGGACTTCCATCTTTGGAGCCCGGGACTTAAATTGAGGCCGCTGCCTTCTTTCCCTTTACCTTCACGACTCCTGCTGGGCCAGATGCTGCCGCAGGAACTCGGCCAGCAGCATGCTCCCGGCCTGGGCAACATTTAACGAGTCAAAGGCCCCGGACATGGGCAGGGTCACCCCGGCCGTGCAGGATTTGGCCACCAGGGGCCGGACCCCTTTCTCTTCATTGCCCAGGACCAGCACCGCCGGCCATATGATCTCGGTGGCGAAAATGCTCCGGCAGCGTTCATCCGTGCCCGCATAGTAGGTCCCGATATTTCGGTCTTGACAAGTCGCGAGGAATCTTGCCATGTTTGTAATCCGGGCAATAGGGAGCATGGACAGTGCCCCGGAAGCCGCCTTATGTGCCCGTTGCCCCAACGATGCCCCCCTGTGGCGCATAAGGGCCAGGCCGCATCCGCCCAGGGCATAGACGCTCCGGGCCAACGTCCCCACGTTTCCGCTGTCCTGGACTTGGTCCAGGGCTACAATCACCGGGAGCCGTGCTTTGGGGGCCGACTCGATCAGCTCCAGGGAGGAAACGAATCCCGGTTGAAAACATTTCGCCCCGTATCCCTGATGCGCCCCTTTGCTCAGGCCGTCCAGCTTGGACTTGGGAACGAACTGGAACTTGACCCCGGCCTCTCGACACAAGGCGAGAACCGGCTGGACGTCCTTTTTCCGGTTTTCCTGGATCAGGACTGCCTCCAGGGTCTCCGGGGCCCGATGCAGGGCTTCCATCACCGCCTGCCTGCCGAAAATGTGAAACCCGTGGTCATCCATCATAAAAACCAAGCTCCTTGAAGGAAAGTCTGTATGCGCTGTATCCTTTGCTGCTGTCTTTTTGCCGTCTTCCTTGCTGGATGCGCCCATGTCGGCCCCGGGGAATCCGGCCCCGAAACAGCAGACCAAGCCAGCACCTCCCATCAGGACAAGTCCCGGTCCGAAGCTGATCAGACCGATTCGCGGTCCCAGGGAGCGCACCTGAACATCCCGGCTCCCGGGCCGGATCTCGGCCAGCCTCTGGACCAAGAGGTTACCGGTTCTCCCCAGGTCAAAGCCGAAGAAAAGGAGCTGACGCCTGAGCAGCGCAAAGCCCTGCACAGCGAGGCGGAGATCACCTTTGAACTGGACATCCGGGAAACCGATATCCTTCACGACTACTTCGTCTATTACTCAAAGACCAAACACCATGTCTTTCAGCGCTGGCTGAAGCGGGCCGAACATTACCTCCCATATATACGCAAGGTATTTACAGAGCGCGGACTTCCCCAGGACTTGGTTTTTCTCCCCTTTGCCGAAAGCGGATTCGATCCTCTGGCCTATTCCCATGCCGGGGCAGCCGGCATGTGGCAGTTCATGCCGGCCACCGGACGCATGTTCGGCCTGAAAGCGAATTGGTGGGTGGATGAACGCAGGGACCCGTACAAGGCGACTGTGGCCGCGGCAAAATATCTCAAGCAGCTCTATAAGCGCTTTGGGGACTGGTATCTGGTTCTGGCCGCATACAACGCCGGGGGCGGACATGTTTCCCAGGCCATGCGGCGCAGCGGGGCTTCGGACTATTTCGACCTGGCCTCGTCCAAGGCCCTGCACAACGAAACCTGCCGCTATGTGCCCAAGTTTCTGGCCGTGCTGAAGATAGTCCGCAACCTGGAGACATTGGACTTTGAACCCCTGAATTGGGATGCACCGGCCCAACCGGCATCAATCCAGGTTCAGCCGGGGACCGATCTTGTGGCCCTGGCCGAAGCAGTGGGCCTGAGCTGGAAAAAATTCCGGACCTACAACCCCCGTTTCCTGCGCTCAGCAGCCCCTCCGAACGGAAAGGCCCGGGTGTATCTGCCCCAGACCAAAATCGCGACAGCCAAACAGTTCCTGAACTCCACCCGCCACACGGCCTCCAAAGGCGTCCACCGGTACCGGATCCGTCCCGGCGACTCCTGGTGGAAGCTCTCCAAACGCTTTGACGTCCCCTTATCCGCCCTCAAGGATTTCAATCAGACGTCCTCAAACACCCTTCAGCCCGGCCAGTGGGTCCTGGTCCCCGGCCAGGAGCAGCCTGCAGGCACAGGTTCGTACTCTGGCTCCGGATCAACGTATATTGTTCGTTCCGGCGATACCCTGTGGAGCATAGCCAGAAGCATGGACATTTCAGTCCAGTCCCTGCGCCGGACCAACCCGAAGCTCAACGCCCAACACCTCTCAGTCGGCCAGAAGATACAGCTTCCCGGCCGGGCCGGGACCAGACGCATCGCCACCAAGCGGGCCAATTACTCGGTCAAGTCCGGGGATACCCTCTGGGGCATCGCCCGCAAGTTTGAGCTCAGCCTGTCCACCCTGGTCCAGGCCAACGGGCTGACCAAACAGGACCCGCTCAAGGTGGGCACCAAGCTGTATATCCCGGACATCACCCATGCCCAGCAGGTCACAACCCAGAGAACCGCCAGACAGGCCAGGGTCGATTATCAAGTCCAAAAAGGAGACAACGTCTGGTCCATTGCCAGAAAATTCGGGGTCAGTCCGGACAAGATCATGGACTGGAACAAGCTCTCCTCCCGGGACATCATCCATCCCGGGGACACCCTGACCATCTATACCCGCTAAGGATCGACCGCTGCCGGGGGCGCCCCCTTCCTTTAAAGTCGCGAAGCTCGGGCTCTTAACCCCAGAAAGTGGCTCTTAGAGACAGAAGGGTATGCCGCCCCCCTGAGTCCATCCCCCGGGGCTGCTCTACTGCAGGCAGCCGGTCAGCAGGGACAGTGCCCTGCCGGGGTCAAAGCCCCGGCCGATCCAGCGTTGTGTCTGGCCCAGGGCCTGGTGGACGAACATCTCCAGACCGCTGACGGTTCGGCAGCCGGCGGCCCGGGCCTCCTGCAAAAGCTTGGTTTCCAGTGGGGTGTACACCAGGTCAAAGACACAGCCCACGCCCAAAAGGCCCTCTGGATCCGGCCACGGCGACAGGCCTTCCAAATCTCCTCTCATGCCCAGTGGGGTTGTGTTCAGCACCAGATCCGGAGTCTGGGTCCCCAGTTCCTCCCAGGGCACACACACAAGCTCCGGAAACACCTCTGCTGCCTTCTTCTGGTCCCGCGCGGCCACCCTGATCCCCGGACAGCCCAGCCTGCGCAGCGCCCGGACAGCGGCCAAAGCCGCTCCCCCGGCCCCAAGGACCAGAGCCGTGTCCGGACGGATCCCCCGCTCTTTGAGAGGGCGCAGGATGCCCAGGCAATCCGTATTATCCCCCCACAAAGCGCCCCGCTCCCAGAACAGGGTGTTCACCGCCCTGATGCCTTTGGCCTCCGGGGTCAAATGGTCCAGGTAGGGGATGATCCGTTGCTTGTAGGGCAGGGTGACACTCGCCCCGTGAACAGGCAGGGTCCGCACGGCCAGCATAAAGGCATCTAAGGCTACCGGCCGGATGTCCCAGCGCATATATGCCCCAGGGGAACCCAGCTCAGCCAGGGCCCAGGAATGCAGAATCGGGCTCAGGGAATGGCCGACAGGATGGCCCAGGACTCCGTACAGGGCCTCAGGGGGATGAACCGGGCAGGTCGGGTCTGGCTGGCTCGAATTCATCGCACGTTTTACTCGCGCTCAGGCATCTTGAGGTGCGCTGCCCGTATCCTCACACGGGCTGTCCGGCCCGGGCCCGGCTCTGCGCCCATTCAGCCCCGCGAAGCAGCGCCGCGTCGTTGGCCTGGATCAGCTTTTCTCCCTTGGAAGCGAACATGGAGGCAACCACATCCCGTACGCTCTGCATGGGCAGGGCTACGGTGGCCTGCACCCAGGCCCCGAGGGCCACAATATTGGCCATCTTTATGCTGCCCAGCTCGTTGGCCAGTTCGTTGGCCGGAACAGGGACAATGGTCTGCCCGCCCTCCTGGTCCAGGATCTCGGCCTCCACCAAAGAGGAGTTGACCACCAGGATCCCTCCCGACCTCAGCCTGGGTTGAAATTTGACCAACGAGGGCTGATTCATGGCGATCACACTCATAGGGGAATGAATAACCGGGGATCCAATCTCCTGATCGGAGACAACCACGGTGCAGTTGGCCGTGCCCCCGCGCATCTCCACCCCATAGACGGGCATAAAGGTCACGTTCCGCCCGGCCTGCATTGCCGCCTGGGCCAGCACGTTGCCGATGAGCAGTACGCCCTGCCCGCCGAACCCGGCAATAATTACATCCTGATACACGTCCTTTCACTCCTTGGCTGAAAATCTACTCCTGGGTGTGGTCCGGTTCCTTGTAGGTCCCCAGGGGAAAATAGGAGGTCAGTTCTTTGCTGATCCGCGCATTGGCTTGCAGGGGAGTCATATGCCAGTTGGTGGGGCAGGCGGACAGAAACTCGATAAAACCCAGCCCCCGGCCCTGGATCTGGACCTCACAGGCCTTGCGCAGGGCCTTCTTGGCCTTTTTCAAATGCGGAATGCTGTCCACAGCCACCCGGGCGGAAAATGCCGTCCCCTCCAAGGAAGCCAGCATCTCGGCCATTTTCAGGGGCGCTCCGTCCCGTTCCTGACATCGGCCCCCGGCGCAGGTGGTGGTCTTTTGCCCCACCATGGTCGTGGGAGCCATCTGTCCGCCGGTCATGCCGTAGACAGTGTTGTTCACAAAGACCACACTCACTTTCTCCCCCCGGTTGGCGGCATAGACGATCTCCGAAAGCCCGATTGCGGCCAGGTCCCCGTCACCTTGATAGGTAAACACAAAGTTGTCCGGCCTGGCCCGCTTGACCCCGGTGGCCACTGCCGCGGCCCGGCCATGCGGGGATTCAACTGCATCCACCCGCAGGTAGTTGTAGATAAACACCGAGCAGCCGACAGACCCGACACATATCGTGGAATCAACCAGACCCAGTTCGGTCAGGCATTCGCCGACCAGACGATGAATGATGCCGTGATGGCATCCGGGACAAAAATGCATGGGGGTGTCGACCATCACCTCCGGAGCGGAAAAAACCTGTTCTTCCTTATACATGCCGTGCCTCCTCCGGCTGATTCTCGGTATCCATCAGTCGACGGATGGGGTGTTCAAAATCTTCCGGGTTGGGCAAAACGCCCGGATATACGGTCAAAAGCTCGGAATCGGCGTGCCGCCGGATTGCCAGGCGCACATCGTCAACCATCTGCCCGGTATTGTGCTCCACAGTCACAAACCGCTTGCCCCGGGCGGCCAGACCGGCCAGATCCGGGGATGGAAACGGGTACAGGGTCACCGGACGAAAAAGCCCCACCCGGTACCCCTCAGCCCGCAGGGTCCGCACCGTGCTTTTGGCTATTCGGGCTATGGATCCGTAGGCCACAACTACCAGATCGGCATCCTCGGTCCATACATGCTCTCCCCTGGCCTCATCCTGCATGGTCCGGTATTTTTCAACCAAATGGGCATGGTGCCCGGCCAGGGCCCCTTCGGACAGATACAGGGATTTCAGCAGCCGCGGCTCCCGCCCCTTGGCTCCGCTCAAGGACCATTCCTCGGCTTCACCGGCCGGCCTCCCCCGGGTCTTCCAGGGATGTATGGGCTCCTTCATCTGGCCCAGAATGGCATCTCCAAGGATCATGATCGGATTGCGGTAGCGAAAGGCCAGATCAAAGGCTTCGATTGTCGCATCATAGGCCTCCTGGCAGGTGGATGGAGCCAGGACCAGCGTCCGATAGTCGCCGTGTCCGCCCCCGCGGGTGGCCTGATAGTAGTCCCCCTGGGACGGATCTATGCTGCCCAGTCCGGGTCCGCCCCGACAGATATTGACGATGACCGCCGGTAGATCGCTTCCGGCCATGTAGGAGATCGCCTCCTGCTTGAGGGAAATCCCCGGGCTGGATGAGGAGGTCATCGCTCTCTTGCCGCAGGCCGCGGCCCCAAGCAGCATATTGGAGGCGGCTATCTCGCTCTCGGCCTGGATGAACTCTCCCCCGGCCTCCACCAGGGCCGTGGATAAATATTCAGGTATATCGCTTTGGGGGGTGATGGGGTAGGCGAAGTAGCATTCGCATCCCGCGGCCATGGCCCCCATGGCAATCGCCTCGTTTCCCTTGACCAGTATCCGTTCACTCCTCATGTCCATCCCCGTTGTTTTGGGTCCGAAAGACCCGGATAACCATATCCGGACAGATCTGGGCACAAAACGCACACCCCTTGCACTGTTCCATTCCTCCAGGAATCATGTGCACAACCTTGTATCCCAGGGCATTCATCTCCTCGGACTGCTCCAGAATCCCAGCAGGGCAAACCGTCGTGCACAGCATGCATCCCTTGCATCGTTCCTCGCGTATTTCCACTCTGGACATATCCTCTCCACTCCACATTCATAACCAATAACCCGCAAAATTGGACCAAACTTAGGTAGAGACCAGTTTCGGCATATTTTGTCAATAGGAACGGGTGAAACCATCCGCCCCCATCCCGCCGGATCCCTCAACGTTTCTATGGAGCCGCCGGTTCTTGCGATCTGATGTCCCCTATTTGATGAACATGGCGTCTCCATAGGAAAAGAATCTGTACCCGCTGGCCACCGCCTGTTCATAGGCGTCCAGGACCTGCTGTCTTCCCGCAAATGCGGCAACCATCAATATAAGCGAGGACCGGGGAAGATGAAAGTTTGTGAGCAAATGATCAACCACCCCAAACGATGCCCCGGGATACAGGTACAGATCCGTCCAGCCGCAGAAAGCCCGGATCTCGCCGAAACGGGCATACGCGCTCTCCAGGGCCCGGACGCTGGTGGTCCCCACGGCCACGATGGGCCGCCCTGCAGCTGATGCCTGCTGCAAGGTCCGCGCAGACTGCTCCGAAATCTGCATCAGCTCGGCATGCATCCGGTGGGTGCGGATGTCTCTGACCCGGATTGGAGTAAATGTCCCGTAGCCGACGTACAGGATGAGGTCCACAAAGGTATGTCCCTGGGCCTGCAGATTCCGGATGTGTCCCCGGGTAAAATGCAGCCCGGCCGTTGGAGCGGCCACAGAGCCCAGCCCCTCGGCCCGGGCGTAGACGGTCTGGTACCGGTCTCTGTCCTCCGGTCCCTCCGGCCGCCGAATGTACGGGGGCAAAGGAAGGCTCCCGCAACTGGCCAGGATGGCGGCTAAATCTCCTTTCCATTCCAAGAGCACCGTACTCCGGCCGAAGTCATGGACCGCCTCCACCTGCAGCTTTATCTCTCCGGGCAGGTCCACCCGGCTCCCTGGGCGCAACCCCTTCGCCGGGCGGAGCAGACCTTCCACCCTGGCCCGGTAGTTCCCGTCCTTGATCCTGGAGCATTCAACAGCCGGAAGCGGGGTCAGGAGCAAAAACTCAACCTTACCCTGGGTTGTCCTCTTGCGTCCATGCAGTCTGGCCGGTATAACCTTACTCACATTGGTGACAATAACGCTTCTTGGGGGCAAGAAATCCCCCAGGCGTGAGAACTGTTCGTGCCGAATACTCCCCGAGGTCCGGTCCAGAATCAACAGCCGTGACCCCTGCCGGTCTTCGCACGGGGCCTGCGCAATCTGTTCGGAAGGCAGGTCAAAGGCATAGCTTTCCAGATCGTAATCCACAGGCAGATGGTCAGTTTTGTCCCTTGTCATATGCGTATCGGTATGATTGAATTTCCCAGTCTCAAACCCGGAGCAGCGGGAAGTGGAGTGTGGCTGAAAACCGGGCCGCATGCAACGTCTACTCCTGAATGGAGGTCTCCCATGCACAGATACGTTTACTGGACTGCAATTGTTTTGGCCTGCCTCGGTGCATTCGGCTGCAGCGCACTGTCCTCCTCCCAATCATCGCCCCAGGGCGCCACCCTGTCCGGCAATGCCACTCTGGAGACCCCGGCCCCGGCCTATGAGTTTACGGATGTCCGCATCCCGGGAGAGATGAAGCTGCAGAGCGATGATTCCTTCATCATGCAGACGCCTCAGGTCAAGGCCGGTGCACTGGTCTACACCGGATGGGTGGATCCCACCTCCCTGTCCTCCTTTTATCTCCGGGAGATGCCGGAGGCCGGCTGGTCACCCTTGAGCTACTTCAAGTACGGTCATCATCTCATGGTCTTTGAAAAGCCGGAAAAAGTCTGCGTCATCCGCATTCACAAAGGCCACTTCTCCACCCGGTTGGAGATCTGGGTCAGCCCGGCCGTCAACCAGGACGGCTCCGAGTTTTCAGAACGGGTTTTGTCTCAATGATCCCAGACCACTACTATTTGTCCACCGTCGCAGGGGCCCGGCTCCATCTGGGCATCTGCGGCAGCATCGCCGCGTACAAGGCCCTGGATCTCTGCCGGGCCTTTCAGAAGTTCGGACTCCGAGTGGGTGCGACCCTGACCCGGGCCGGGGCTGAATTCATCACTCCGCTGTCCTTGACCGCCCTGGGGGTGCAGCCGGTCTATACCCGGCTGTTCGCCCCCGGCGACGACGTCTACGCCCACCTGGAGCCAGGGCAGGAGAGCCGGGCCTTTCTTGTGGCTCCGGCCAGCGCCAACACCCTGGGCAAACTGGCCTCCGGCCTGGCGGATACCATGCTTTCCTGTCAGCTGCTGGCTGCCCCCTGTCCCATTGTCCTTGCCCCGGCCATGAACCCCAACCTGTGGGAGGCCGAGGCAACGCAGGAGAATGTTCACCGCCTGGAGCAAAGGGACTCCGTCCATCTTATCCCCCCGGACCGGGGGCTGGTGGCCTGCGGAGACCAGGGAGCCGGACGCCTGGCCAGCGGCCCCGAGATATTCTGGAAAACCCTGCAGAGCATGACCGGATCCGACCTCCAGGGCCGCAGGGTGCTGATCACTTTTGGCCCGACCCGGGAGTTCTGGGATCCGGTCCGCTATTGGTCCAACCCGTCCTCCGGGAAAATGGGCGCTGCAATGGCCTTGACCGCATGGCTGCGGGGAGCGGATGTACACTGTGTCTGCGGCCCGAACAGCCAATGGCTGCCCCAGGGGATCGTTCGGACCGAGGTTACCACCGCCCGGGAGATGTTTGAGGCCTGCATGGATATCTGGCCCCGGGCCGACATCGGATGCCTCACCGCCGCTGTCTGTGATTTTCGGCCGGCAGCGTGCTCGGACCAGAAGATCAAAAAAAGCGCCCACCAGAAGGACGGACTGAGCATACCCTTTGCGCCCAACCCGGACATTCTGCGGACCTTGGGAGAGCACAAGCGGGAGGGCCAGACACTGATCGGCTTTGCCGCCGAATCAGAAGCCGACCATGATCACTTGGTCCAGGACAAGATACAGACCAAGCACCTGAACTGCATTGTGGCCAACCGGATCACCCAATCCGGAACAGGTTTCAATGCCGCCCAGAACTCGGTCACTGTCCACTTTCCCGACCAGCAAAAGACCCCCCTGCCCACAATGAGCAAAGCCGACGTGGCCTGGAAGATATGGGACTTGATCTGCGCGAAGTAAACATGCCGAGTGCGTCGTTGATCCTGTATCAGGCAGGGATCCGGCATCTCTTGCCCCCAGACGACGGCTTGGCACCTGCTGCTGATCAGCAGGCCCAGGAGATGCCGGATCCGGAAAGGCAGGAGCAGCACGAAGCTGTCGAGCAGGGCTACCCCGCTCCCTGGTCCACGGTGTGGAGCACGCTCTCCCCTCCGTACACCATGGTCTGGACCTACTGGCAGCTCTCCGAGGACCTCGGTCCCTCGCCGGATCAGCAGCGAAGGACACTGTTTAAGACCATCCTGAACAGTCTGGGCTGGCCCAAAGGGAGTGTCGCGTTTTGGCCTTTGACCAGCTATACCCCGCCAGACCATACGCCGAGGCTGGATATATTCTGGTCCGGGGTGTCGGCCGTCCAGGCCCAGATGATTGTTGTCTTCGGCGCCCAGGCCTTTAGGACCATATTTCCGGAACGTACATCGCGGTTTGGGTTTACAAGTACCCCCGAGGGATTGCAGATTGTGCATGTCCCAGGACCACAGGACATGCTCCCGGACAACCGGGAGATGAAAAACCTGACCTGGAGCATGTTATGCCCTTTGGGCCCCAGCCGGTAATCGCCGCGTTTTTCATCAGGAGTTAGCATGCACATTTTAGTCACTGGTGCCGCCGGGTTCATAGGCTACCATCTGGCCCGCCGCTTGCTGGAAGACGGGCACAGTGTGGTCGGCCTGGACAATCTCACCCCCTACTATTCGGTTCAGCTCAAAAAAAACCGCCTGGCCCAGCTGAACAATTACTCTGATTTTACATTCGCCTGCAGCTCTCTGGAAGACCGCAATGAGCTGGATGCCCTGTTCACGGCCCATACTTTCGACTGTGTAGTCAACCTTGCGGCCCAGGCCGGAGTCCGCTACAGCCTGACAAATCCGCAAGCCTACATCGATACGAACCTGGTCGGTTTCGGCAATATCCTGGAATGTTGCCGCCACGCCGGGGTCAATCACCTGCTTTTTGCTTCCTCCAGCTCCGTATACGGCTTGAACACCAGCATGCCGTTCAGCGTCCACGACAACGTCGACCACCCTATCAGCCTGTACGCGGCCAGCAAAAAGGCCAACGAGCTCATGGCCCATACCTACAGCTACCTGTACGGACTTCCGTGTACCGGCCTGCGGTTCTTTACGGTCTACGGCCCGTGGGGGCGGCCGGATATGGCCCTGTTTCTGTTCACCGAAGCCATCCTTGCCGGCCGCCCCATCCAGGTATTCAATCACGGCGAGATGGAACGGGACTTTACCTACATCGACGATATTGTCGAGGGCGTGGTCCGGGTCCTGCATCGACCGCCTGAACCCAATCCGGACTGGAGCGGCCAGACCCCGGACCCTTCCTCCAGTCTGGCCCCCTACCGCCTCTACAATATCGGCAACAACAACAGTGTGCAGCTCATGGACTTCATCCATGCCCTGGAGGAATGCCTGGGCCGGACCGCCCGCAAGGAATATCTGCCCCTGCAGCCTGGGGATGTGCCCAAGACCTATGCCGATGTCCAGGACCTGATCCAGGATGTCGGCTTTCAGCCCAACACCCCGATCCAAAAAGGGATTGAGGAGTTTGTTTCCTGGTACCGTTGGTACTACAACCAGTAACTCAGGCCACAATTGTTGCGGAGGAACAAGGATGCGCCTCGCTCAGATCAAAAACGACCTGGAAGCAGTCTTTAACAAGATCAAGAAAACATCGGCAGAAGGTGACCTGCCGCAAGAAGAAGACGTCAAGCAGTTTGTCCGGCTCTGCAGCCATATGCAGACCTATGCCCATGAAGACTGGGCCTTTGAGGCCGACGACTTCCTTCACCTGGCCCAGGAGCTGCTGCAAAGCGTCCGGCAGGAGGAGGTTCAGGACACCATCCCCTTGATTGATTCCCTGGAAGAAGCTAAGACCTATTGTCATCGAACGTTTCGAACTTCATAGTCTCCCAGCCGGGCTCCCCGCCGGGCACAACCATGGCTTGTTGCGCCGGCTGCCGCAAGGAGCTCCCAGGATTTTGTTGTTGCGGTTGTGCCCTGCCTGCCGGGGCGGACTGCTAGGGATGGAGGTTGTATGCACCCAGTCATCGCCATCGCCAATCAAAAGGGCGGAGTGGGCAAGACCACAACGGCCATTAATCTCGCCGCCTCCCTGGCGGCGATGGAGAAAAAAGTCCTCCTGGTGGATTGCGATCCCCAGGCCAACGCAACCAGCGGGCTGAACATCCAGCCCGATCAGGAGCAGGGGACAGTCTACAACGCCCTGTTTCACCCGGAAAAGACCGGGGAGATGATCTCCCCCACCAGCCTGCCCTATTTGTTCGTTCTCCCTTCCATCCAGGATTTGGTGGCCGCTGAACTGGAGCTGGTGGACAAAATCGGGCGGGAATACTACCTCAGGGACAGTCTGGGCCATGTGCTCGGCGACTTCGACTATGTCTTCCTGGACTGCCCCCCGTCTCTGGGCCTGATCACGGTCAACGCCCTGTGCGCAGCCACCCATCTGCTCATCCCCCTGCAGTGCGAATACTACGCCCTGGAAGGCATTGCCCATCTCATGCGCACCTACGAGCTGGTCAAGAACCGCCTGAATACTCCACTGCGTCTTCTGGGAGTGGTCCTGACCATGTTCGACCGCCGCAACAAGCTTTCCCACCAGGTGGAACAGGAGGTCAGGTCCTACTTTCAAGACAAGGTCTTCTCCAGCATCATCCCCCGCAATGTCCGCTTGTCCGAGGCTCCGAGCCACGGCCTGCCGGCCCTGTGCTACGACTACAAATCCAGCGGTTCCCGGGCCTACCTGCAGCTGGGGCAAGAGCTGCTGGAAGATCAGACCTCGTTCGCCGCGGCCTGAGTCCTTCACCCGCCCCGGTCCAGGCATGGGGAACCCAGGCCAGGGGGGTCAAGGCCCTGGGCCCAATGCGAAAGCAACGACCGGGAGACATCCGGCCTAGCTCCCTTCCCGTCTGGGAGTTGTCTCCGTGGTCACCCCGTCCTTGAAGTGCCGTTTGCTGATCCGGGCCTTGCAGGACAGACATTCAAAGACCACCAGCCCCCCCAAGCTGGCGGCCTTCAGCCTGAACCTGCGGGGCTCATCCTCCTGCCAGTTCAAGGTGCTGGCCCCGCACTGACCGCAGCTGACCTGCATATCCACCGGATACTTGAAGTCCCAGTTGGCGACTAGGAGCTCCCAGTCCTGCATGGGTTCCGCCTGGGGCTTCGGCCCATAGAGCCGCTCCTGGGCTGCCTGCAGGCCGGGAAGGACCTCGGCTTCCGCCTCGGCCCACAGCTCAGCCGGGATATAGACCCCGACAGACTCTCCGGTCGCCGAATACAGAGTCTGGACACTGATGAGTGGATCTGCCATGTTTTCTTTCTCCTCTGTTTCATGTACATAGAAAGGCAGATCAAGGCCCGGGGTTCCCGGACCTGATCCGCACACTGCCCTGGGACCTTGTCCCAATCCATCTTCAACCAAGGAGCAACGCCCATGGCCGGGACAGGCAGAGGTTTGGGCAAGGGTCTGGATGCACTTTTTAATCCATCCCAGCCCCAGGAGCAAGATGCCTCCAGCCAGGGGATCCAAGAACTCGAAGCCAACCGGATAGACCCCAATCCGGAACAGCCCCGACAGTCAATCAGCCAGGACAGCCTCGACGAGTTGGCCCAGTCAATCGCCGAGCAGGGCCTGCTTCAGCCCCTGCTGGTCCGGCCCCATCCGGCCCAGGAAGGGCGATACCAGATCATAGCCGGAGAACGGCGGTGGCGGGCCTGCCAGCTGGCCGGGCTTCAGCTCGTACCGGCCCTTATCCGGGATCTCTCGGACAGCCAGACCCTGGTTTTCGGCCTGGTGGAAAACCTGCAGCGCCAGGACCTCAACCCGGTTGAAGAGGCCCGGGCCCTGGCCCGACTCCTCAGGGAACTCGACGTCTCCCAGGACGAGCTGGCCCGGCGGATAGGACGCAGCCGTTCAGCCGTGGCCAACAGCCTGCGCCTGCTCCATCTCCAGCCCGCTATCCTGTCCGCCCTGGCCGAGGGACGAATCAGCTCCGGGCAGGCCAGGACGCTGCTGGCCGTTCCGGACCAAGAGGCCAGGATGCATCTTTTCGAGGCCTGTATCGATAAACAGCTCACAGTCCGTCAGTTGGAGCATGCCGTGAACTCCTGGAAGGCCACCGGTTGTTTCCCTCCACCTGTCGGCTCAAAACCCGGGCCGCGTCAGGATCAAAGCGGATTCTCCCCGACCAGGACAGCCTTGCAGCAGGCCTTGACCCAGAGGCTTGAAGCCGGGGTCCAGGTCAAGGGGGAAAGGAGCAAGGGCCGAATCACCCTGGCCTATAGCTCAGAGGACGAATTGCGGGACCTGGTGCGCAAGCTCGGTGTGGATCCGGACACATGTTTCACGTGAAACCGAGGCCGATCCGGGAAAAGCCGCGCGCCACCATTGGCCAGCGTGCTCCCGGAGTTCTGCACAGCACATCTGCAAAGTAGCCAGGCATGCACAGCACACCGACAATCCGCCTCAAACATCTGTCCCACTCTTTTGTGTCTTCCTGGGCCCTGAAAAACATCTCCCTGGACGTCACTTCCGGGGAGTTCGTCTTTTTAACCGGTCCGTCCGGCGCAGGAAAGACCACTCTGCTCTGCCTGCTGCACGGCGCCCTGCCCCTGCAAAGAGGCATGGCCAGCATAGCCGGGCATGATCTCGGATCATTAACCAGCAGCCGGCTGCATTTGCTGCGCAGGGAGGTGACGGTTGTATTTCAGGACTTCAAAGTTCTGCCCCAGCGCAGTGTTCGGGAAAACATTGCCCTTCCCCTGGTCGTTCGGGGTTTCCCCTCCGCGCAGATCCACAAGCGGGTCAATGCGGTTCTGCGCGGCCTGAGCCTGGACGGCAAGGGACACACCCCCTGCGGTCGTCTTTCCGGGGGGGAACAGCAGCGGGTCGCCATCGCCAGATCAATTGTGGTCAACCCCAAGGTCATCCTGGCCGACGAGCCCACCGGGAACCTGGATCCAGAGTTATCCCTCCGCCTTTTGGACATCTTCGGGCGGTTTAACGCGCACGGGACCACCGTCCTTCTGGCCACCCACGACCAGAATTTGATCCGGGCCATGCCCCAGGCCAGGGTGGTGCACCTCGTTGACGGCCAGCTGCAAGGAGAAGGCCATGTTCCTCCGAATGCTGGGCTCTGAGCTGATCAGCTGGAAATATATTCGCACTGAGCAATTCATTGCTCTTTTCGGGGTCAGCCTTATTGTGTTTCTGGCCCTCACCGCCTATGTGGGGTCAAAATGTATCCACTCCCTGGCGGCCTCCTCCACGGCCGACATCCAGATGCAGGTCTTCTGGTCTGCGGATGCGAACCAGGACCAGGTAAACCAGGCCTGGGAAAGCATCGAAGAGATGCAGGCGGTGCTCGGGATCACAACCTATACTCCGGACCAGGCCTTGGCCGAAATGACCTCCAGCATCGGCCCGGACCTGAACCTGTCCTGGGTGGAGGACAACCCCCTGCCCCCAACTGCCGTCCTCCAGGTCGGCCTTGGCTCAGCCCAAACCGCGCAGGCACTCGCGAAAGAAATTCGCGGCCTTTCAGGCGTGGATGCGGTGCATACCAGCCCTCTGGAAGTCACCACCGCCGCCGCCTGGCAGCAGATAACCTCAACCGTCCTCTGGCCCTTGATCACTGTATTGCTCCTGACCCAGGCCGTGCTCCTGGCCAATACCGTTCGGCTGACCATTGCCAAGGTCCAGGCCGACATCCAGGTCCTACGTCTGGTAGGGGCCACCCGGATTGCCTGTCAGGCCCCCATTCTGGCTCGAATGCTGGGCCTTACCCTGGCCGGGACAACTCTTGCCCTGGGCGGGGCCGCAATCATCCACTGGCAGATCAGCTCCGTGCTGTCCGCACCCCCCTTCCATCATCCCTGCCCCTTTGTTTCCTGGCCGGAACTGGCGGGGATGTATGCAGGCGTGTGCGCGGTCTCCGCCCTGAGCTGCATCTTTGCCATCCGCACCAATGGAATGTAGACCCAAGAACTGGCATACTGTTTGCTTAAAACGAGTTCACAGGAGATTGGCTCATGCGTAGTCAGAAAATGACCTCCGGCCTGGAAAAGAGTCCTCATCGATCCCTCCTGCACGCCCTGGGCCTGACCCGGGACGAGGTTCAGCGCCCCCTGATCGGGATCGTTAATGCCGCCAGCGAGGTGGTCCCGGGGCACATCCACCTGGACCGCATAGCCCAGGCTGCCAAGGACGGGGTGAGAATGGCCGGCGGTGTGCCGCTGGAGTTTCCGGCCATAGGCGTCTGCGACGGCCTGGCCATGAACCATGAAGGAATGCGGATGAGCCTTCCCAGCCGGGAGGTCATCGCCGACTCCATTGAGCTTATGGCCACAGCCCACCCTTTCGACGCCCTGATCTGCATTCCCAACTGCGACAAGATCGTTCCCGCAATGCTTATGGCCATGCTCCGCTTGAACATACCTGCCGTATGCGTCAGCGGCGGCCCTATGCTGGCCGGGTCCCACCAGGGACAAAGCATTGACCTGATCAGCGTCTTTGAGGCTGTGGGCAAGGTGCGTCACGGGGACATGTCCCCCGAGGACCTCGCTGGTCTGGAAGAAAACGCCTGTCCTGGTTGCGGGAGCTGTTCCGGAATGTTCACCGCCAACTCCATGAACTGCCTTTCCGAGGCCATCGGCCTGGCGTTGCCCGGCAACGGAACCGTCCCCGCAGTCCATGCGTCCAGGATCAGGCTGGCCAAGGAATCCGGGATGCAGGTCATGCACCTTTTGGAACAGGGTATACGGCCCAGAGACATCGTTACCCAGGACAGCGTGCATAACGCAATTGCAGTGGACATGGCCCTTGGCGGCTCCACGAACACCGTCCTCCATCTTCCGGCTATTTTTTCCGAGGCCGGGCTCAATGTGACCTTGGACATCTTTGACCGCATCTCCCAGGCCACACCCAACCTCTGCCGTCTGTCCCCGGCCGGCCCCCACCATATTCAGGACCTGCATCAGGCCGGAGGAATCCCTGGAGTCATGGCCGAATTGGCGGGCAACGGACTGCTCAAAGGCCATTGCCTTACGGCCACCGGGCATACAGTCCACGAGAACCTGGACCATCTGAAAGCGGCAAACCAAAATCCCGAGGTCATCCGGCCTGTGGATTCCCCGCATCACCCCCAGGGTGGGATTGCCATCTTGTATGGAAACCTGGCTCCGGACGGCTGTGTGGTCAAGCAGTCGGCCGTGGCCAGGGAAATGCTGGTCCGGGAGGGAGAAGCCGTGGTATTTGACAGTGAGGAAGAGGCCACAGAGGCCATCTTAAACGCTGAGATCAGGCCGGGACATATCGTTGTCATCCGCTATGAAGGACCCAAGGGCGGCCCGGGAATGCGGGAAATGCTCACTCCAACCTCGGCCATTGCCGGCATGGGGCTGGACCGGGAGGTGGCCCTGATAACCGACGGCCGGTTCAGCGGAGGCACCCGGGGGGCAGCCATCGGGCATATCTCCCCGGAAGCAGCCAATGGCGGACTGATCGGACTGATCAGAAATCAGGATCGGATCAAGGTCGATATCCCCAACCGCTCTCTTGAACTGCTCGTCGACGAGCAGGAGCTGGAGTCCAGGCGAGAATCATTTGCCCCCAAATCCAAGCCTGTGTCCTCCGCTTTCTTGCGCCGCTATGCCCAGCATGCCACCTCGGCTGCCCACGGCGCGGTCTTTTGCGATCCGGAGCAGTCCATATAAGAGTTTGCCGTCTCTTCTGTGTGCCTTGAGGGTAAGGCCGCACATTTTCCTGGTCCCGCCACCCGGCACTCACATACGGGTCACTGCTTTCTGTTTGAGTGAGCGTATCATACACGTGAGTGCCGGGTGGCGGGAATGAGAAAATACCGGGCCGAAAGTGGGCACTCAGAAGAGAGGGCAAACTCCAAAAATCCACAGGCTACGTCCAAGAACCGTATTTCTGCTTATGCGTTGGATGCCGCAGCAAGTGGTGGAACATGTCTCCCCTTCAGCATGTATTCGTTCGGGAGACTACCCCGCCTTCAGCTCGGAGCGCGGCCCCAAACCTTATCCTCAACGGTCTGAATATGCAGCACCACGATACCCCGTCCAAACGCTTGACTGACTGGGAGCATACCCCCCAGGGGCAATTCGCCCTCAAGCAGGAGCAGTCACTTCTGCTCCATACGGCCTCGCATTGGCGGCGGCGACAACGGAGAATGCTGTATGTCGAATGCGGCACCGGTCATTTCCTGGAGACCTTCTGGGCGGCCGGCTTCGACATAACGGCCACTGTCTCCTCGCCGGCGGACCTGCACAAGACCCGGACCAGGATAGGCCGCCGGGCCGAGCTGCACCTCACCCATCCCGACGATCTTCCCTTCGAGGACAACTCCTATGACTATGTCCTCCTGATCACCACCTTGGACTATTGTCCCCGGCCGAACCAGATCCTGGCCGAGGCCTCCCGGGTGTGCGCCAAGGAGATGCTGATCAGCTTTCTGAACAAGCACTCCCTGTACCTACTCTCCCTGGCCAGGTCCAAAAACACCCGCGCCCCGCGTCCGACAAACTGGTGGTCGTGGCCCTCCATGCGGCTGTGCGTCTACCACAACCTCGGCCCCCGAAGAGTGCGCTCCAAGGCCGGGATTCTGCCCGGCCCATACCACACCTGGCATGCACGAGCAGCCTGCAAGGCTGTGAACAGTCTGCTCTGTCCCAATATCTTCGGCGCCTACTGCACCATGCTCCTGGACATGACCGGGGAACGGGTCCGCACCCCCTTGCCGGCCTGGGTCCAGCCCCGGACCGATGCGGCGGCCCCCAGCCCCAATCAAATCCAGGCCGCCTCCCCTCCGGCGGATCGGATTTTCATCCGCCCCCGGATCACAAAAGCAGCACCTCACACTCTTCTCCAGCCCTCACTCCTTCGCAGGATGCCGGGATGGGCAGCAAACCGTCGGCCCGGAGCAGGCTGCGGAGCAGACCGGACTTGGCCAGCACCGGTTCAGCCAAAAGCCGCTCATGATCGGACCGAAGCAGCCTGACCCGTACATAGTCCTCCCGGCCCTGCTGGGAGGGAATGTTGCGTCCGGCCCGGGCCCTCAGCCTGGCCTGCGCTTTTTGCTCCAGGGCACCGCTCACCCCGCTTAAATGGGCCAGAAAAGGAAGCCCCAAGACGTACATGACCACCTGGGCCGAGGTGACCTGCCCGGGAAGGCCGATGATGGGCACTCTGCCGGCTGCGGCCAATATCGTCGGCTTGCCCGGACTCATGGCCACTCCGTGGACCAGGACTCTTCCCTGGTCCAGGCCGGAAATGACCTCAATGCTCAAGTCCCTCGCCCCGAGTGAGCTCCCTCCGGACAACAGGACGCAGTCCGCCTTTTGAACTGCTGCGCTCACCCCTTGGTGCAGGTCATCGAGCCTGTCGGGGATGATCCCCATTGGTTCCGGGATGCATCCGGCTTTCACGCACCAGGCGGCAAGGGTGGACGAGTTCACATCCCGTATCTTGCCCGCAGGAGGGGTTTCCTGGACAGGCACCAGCTCGTCTCCGGTGGACAGGATGGCCACCCGCGGCCGGCGACGGACCGTTGTCCGGAGTATCCCCAGAGCGGAGAGGACGCCAAGCTCCTGGGGCCGAAGCCTGGTTCCGTCCGGAACAACCGTCTGGTTCCATTGACAGTCCTCGCCCTGCAGCATCACATTTTCGCCGGGGCTCACAGCTCGGAATATCTCGACTTCATCCTCGGCTATCTCCCTGACATGCTCCCACATAACCACAGCGTCCGCACCTGGAGGGAGGCTGCCCCCGGTCAGGACCTGAGCGCATTCTCTGGGCCCAAGGGTCCATTGGGGAGCCTCATCCACGGCCATCCTGGCTTTTAGCTCCAGGTACACCGGGGTCCCCTCCCCGGCCCCGAAGCTGTCCCCGGCCCGCAGAGCGAACCCGTCCATGCTGGATCGATTAAAGCCCGGTATATCCTCGCCGGCGAGAATATCACCGGCCGCAACCCTGTCCAGGGCCTGATCGGAGCTTATGTCCTCTGTATCCGCGACCGGTTCGAAAGAGGCCAGTATGTCCCGGCATTCGGCAACGCTTTTGACCTCGAAAAATCCCTTGTTCATCCTCACGTCTCCAGGCTGATGTCTATGGTTCCAGGGGCATATCCCTTGAGCTGCTCCAGCATCCCCCGGATGCTTCCGGAAACGATCCCGGCTGCAAAGGGATTCAGGCCCAAAGGCTGGCCGTTTATCCGAATGCTCATGGATCCCTGCAGGGCACGGCAGTCATCGATTGATGCGGTCCCGGACACGATTTCCCCGGCCAGATGGGCACAACTCTCCCGGCCGCATGCTCCGCAATTCAAACCTGGAAGAAGAAACCCCCGGGCAAGGACATACTCACCGAGTTCCTGGATATGGTCCATAACCGGAAGCTGGGCATCAATCTGCCGCTTCCAGCTGGCCAAGGCCAGATCCTGGTCCAGCTGTCGATCTTCGTGATCCTCGGCTTTGGGAAGCAGGATACGGGGCAGGACCTTGAGCTCTCTGCCACCTTCAATGATCAGCACATCGCTTTGCAGCAGGGGCACAAGATCCAGCAGGTAGCGCTGTCCGGACCAGAGGACCATGCTCTGGTCCGGGCTCACCCCGGCAACTGCCTGGGCCTGTTCACTCAAGCGCTGCGTATCCGTATCCCGGAGGTCAAACCCATGGCTGGAGTGCTTGGCGTACCCCACCCGCAGATCAAGGGACCGGAAGTATGAGCACAGCTCAAGGGCCAATGTGGTCTTTCCCGACTTCGAGTTCCCAATCAGGGAGATTGCTTTCATAGCCTCTGCTCCTTCCTTTGGCTCAGACCAGGACCCGGCTCTGGAGCCCTACCCATGTCTTTTGGTGGCAGCCGACAGATTTTGACAACATCTCCGGTTTGGTCTAAGGAAGTCTTTTTACTTTGTCTACATGTGCCTCCCGACTGGAGGCGGTCCTCCATCCCGTTTTCAATCCAAGATTTTCCGCTATGCACCAGATCTCGAAGATCAAAGGGTTCAATGACCTTTGGTGGCCGGAGTCGGCCAAATACACCTTCATGGAAGCAACGGCCGGTACGGTGTTTTCCCGCTACGGATATCGCGAAATCCGGGTCCCGGTTTTGGAAAAGACCGAGCTTTTTGCCCGCAGCATAGGTGAAGACACCGATATCGTGCAAAAAGAGATGTTCACCTTTGCTGACCGCAAAGACCGGCTGCTCACCCTGCGGCCGGAGGCCACCGCCGGAGTGGCCCGGGCCTACCTGGATGACACCACCCGTCCCCAGGGACAGATATGCAAGGTCTACACCTGCGGTCCCATGTTCCGCTACGAAAGGCCGCAAAAGGGGCGTCAACGCCAGTTCCACCAGGTCAACGCCGAGCTCTTCGGCTCCGCCTCCCCCTGTGCGGACGCAGAGCTGATCGCAATGCTCTGGCGCTACCTGCATGAACTCGGCCTGGTCCACCTGGATCTTCATCTGAATTCCCTGGGCTGCCCCCAGTGCCGGCCTGAGTTCTCCCGCCGGCTGCAGGAATACCTGGCCGAACAGGCCCTGGATGCGCTGTGCCCGGACTGCCGGCGCAGAAAAGAGACCAACCCCCTGCGGGTACTGGACTGCAAGGTGCCGGGATGTCAAAAGATCGCCGAAAATGCCCCGAACATCCTGGACCATCTCTGTTCCGAGTGCCGGGATCATTTTTCCTCGGTCCAGAACATCCTTCAGGCCTGCTCCATCCCCTATGTGCTCAATCACCGCCTGGTCCGGGGGCTGGACTACTACCAGCGGACAACCTTCGAGGTCATGTCCCGGGATATCGGGGCCCAATCCTCAGTTGCCGGCGGAGGACGATACGACGGGCTCCTGGAGCAGCTCGGAGGGCCACCCTGTCCGGGCATTGGGTTTGCCTGCGGGATGGAACGCCTGGCCATGCTCCTGGATCCTCCTCCTGCGCCCCCGCCGGACTTCTATCTGGCCGTTCTGGATCCGGCAGCCCTGGATCAGGGCCAGATACTCGCCCTTGGGCTTCGGGAACAGGGCCTGCGCGGCGAGGTCAGCTTTGAAGCCAAGGGGCCGAAGCCCCAGCTCCGTCTGGCCAACAAGCAGGGGGCCGCGTATTGTATTCTTCTGGGCCGGGAGGAACTGGAAAGCCAGACCGTGGTGGTCAAAGACATGCACAGCGGAGAACAGCGCACCCTGCCCCAGTCCGGACTGTCCGAAGCCTTGGGCAGAAGCATACCTTAACCCGTCAACTGTTTACAATGAGACCAGTTTATGCCTGAACGCACATCTTCTGAACTCCTTTCCGACCTTGCCGGCTGGCAGAGGACTCATCACTGCAGCCAGCTCAACTCCGCTGATATTGACCGCCGAGTATGCCTTATGGGCTGGGTGCAGTACAGGCGGGACCACGGTGGTCTCATCTTCATCGATCTCCGGGACCGGCAGGGGTTGACCCAGGTCGTGTTTTCGCCGGAAATAAATGCTCAGGCCCATGCCGAAGCCCACGTCCTGCGCACGGAATACGTACTGGCAGTTCACGGCCTGGTCCGGATGCGGCCCGAGGGTATGCACAACCCCAGCCTGCCCACTGGGGAGATCGAGGTCGTGGTCCAGGACTGGAAGCTGCTGAACACCTCCCGGACCCCGCCCTTCCTCCTTGAGGACCGGGTGGATGTCTCCGAGAACCTACGGCTCAAATACCGCTACCTGGACCTGCGCCGGAGTCAGCTCTCGGCCAATATGATCCTCAGGCACAAGGCGGCCCAGAGCGTTCGTTCCTATCTCAACAGCCTGGATTTCCTGGAGGTGGAGACCCCGGTCTTGACCAGAAGCACTCCGGAAGGGGCCCGGGACTTCCTGGTTCCCAGCCGTTTGAACCAGGGAGAGTTCTTTGCCCTTCCCCAGAGCCCGCAGCTGTTTAAACAGCTGCTCATGATGGGCGGCCTGGACCGGTATTACCAGATCGTCCGCTGCTTTCGGGACGAAGATCTCCGGGCCGACCGACAGCCCGAGTTCACCCAGATCGACATGGAAATGTCCTTTGTGGATGAAGAACAAGTCATGGATATAGCCGAGGGCATGATGTCCGCCCTGTTCGCCGACACATTGGGCCATGCCCTGGATCACCCCTTTCCCCGCATGAGCTACGACCAGGCCATTCGTGACTACGGCCTGGACCGTCCGGACATCCGCTTCGACCTCCGCCTGCAGGATGTGACCCAGGTCGTCCGCGACTCACAGTTTCGGCTCTTTGCCCAGGCAGAGCTGGTCAAGGCTTTACGGGTTCCTGGCGGGGACCAGCTGACCCGGAAAGAGATCGACGACCTGACCGAGTTTGTGAAGATCTACGGGGCCCAGGGACTGGCCTGGATCAAGATCAAGGACGGCGAATGGCAGTCCCCGATAGCCAAGTTTCTAAGCCCTGAAGAGCAAAGCGGCCTGCAGGAAGCCCTGGGCCTGATTCCGGGAGACATCGTCTTCTTTCAGGCCGGAGCCCCGGGAATGGTCAACGCCGCCCTTGGGCACCTCCGGCTGCGGCTCGGGGAGCGCTTCGGCCTCATCCCGTCCAACGCCTTCTCCCCGGTATGGATAACCGACTTTCCGCTGATGGAGTGGAATGCCGAGGACAAGCGCTGGGAGGCCTGCCACCATCCCTTTACCTCCCCCCGGGAGGAGGACATCCACCTTTTGTCCTCCCACCCGGAGCAGGCCCGGGCCAGATCCTACGATCTGGTCATCAACGGCAGCGAGGTGGGCGGCGGGTCCATCCGGATCCACCGCCACGAAGTGCAGATGGCCATGCTTCAGGCCCTGGGCATCAAGGCCCAGGAGGCGGAAGCCAAGTTCGGGTTTCTCCTCGAGGCCCTGACCTACGGCGCCCCGCCCCATGGAGGCATTGCCTTCGGCTTGGACCGGCTGATTATGCTCTTGGGGGACACCTCGTCCATTCGGGACGTCATTGCCTTTCCCAAGACCCAGAAAGGCACCTGCCTGCTGACCTCAGCCCCGGCACCGGTCTCCAACGCCCAGCTTCAGGAGTTGGGCCTCCGCCTGCGGAAGTGAGGTGGCTATGATTTTGGACATCACGACCTACCCTCATCCCGTCCTCCTCCAGCAGGCAGCGCCTGTTGAGGAGATTGACGATGAAATCCGGACCCTGGCCCACAACATGGTCCAGACCATGTACGAGAAACAGGGCATCGGCCTGGCCGCACCCCAGGTCGCCCACAGCTGCCGCCTGATTACCGTTGATATCTCCGGGCCGGAATCACAATCCGATCTGAAAGTGCTGGTCAACCCTGAGATTGAAGAGCGGGAGGGAGAGACGGAATGCGAGGAGGGCTGCCTCAGCCTGCCTGAATTCAAGACCAAAACCAAGCGGGCCTCCCGCATCGTGATTTCCGGTCTGGATCTGGACGGCGCTTTGCAGCGCATCGAGGCCGAGGGCCTTTTGGCCATCTGCCTCCAACATGAGGTGGATCACCTCCACGGGACCCTGCTTCTGGATCATGCCGGACGGCTCAAGCGGAACATGTACGAAAAGAAAGTCCGCAAATGGCAGCGCAGCTGAACATCGTCTTCATGGGAACGCCTGAGTTTGCAGCCGTTGTTCTCAGGCACCTTGCCGCCCACGAGTTGACCTCGATTCAGGCGGTCTACACCCAACCGGACCGCCCCAGGGGCAGGGGGCGTAAAACCGTCCCCCCTCCGGTCAAGGTTGTGGCCGGGGAAGCAGGCCTTCAAGTCAGGCAGCCGGAAACGCTGCGCGATCCGGAGGTTGAAGCCGGACTCCGCCGGCTCCAGCCCGACCTCTTGGTGGTCGCAGCCTACGGACTGATCCTCCCCAAGGCCATTCTGGATATCCCCAGGCTCGGAGCCCTCAACGTCCATGCCTCCTTGCTCCCCAAGTATCGCGGAGCAGCCCCTATTCAACGGGCCCTGGCCGCCGGCGAGGGGGTTACAGGAATCAGCATTATGCGCATGGAGCCGGGCCTGGACTGCGGCCCTGTTCTCTTGCAGCGGCCACTGGCCATCGCCCCGGAGGACACAGCCGCGGACCTGCACGATAAGCTGGCCGATCTGGGCGGGAAGGCCCTGATACAGGCCCTGGACCGCCTTGCAGCCGGGGACATCGTCAGTGTGCCCCAGGACGAAGCCCAGGCCACCTACGCCCCCAAGCTGCGCAAAGACGAAGGCCGCATTGACTGGAATCAGCCGGCCCGCAGGGTGCACGACCACATCCGGGCCATGCACCCCTGGCCCGGAGCCTTCACCTCTCTGGACCGGGGCCCGGGAGGGAAGAGCCTGAAGGTCCACATCTCACCCGGACACATCCGAGAAGAGCCGGAAACAGCCCTTCCTCCGGGGAGCGTTGTCCTCGGGCCGGAGGACACCCTGCTCATTGCCTGCGCCGATCGCTTGTATCAGGTCGTGAGCATCAAGCCGGAATCCAGCCGTCCAATGCCTGCATCCGCCTTTGTCTGCGGCTATCTGTCCTCGCGTTCTGAGCCAGGCCGGGCCAGATTCCGGTAGGCTCCAGGCTGGTTGGGCAATACAGGCAAGAACTATGACTGGACTCCCGTTTCGTCGTCATACGCCATTCCAGGACGCCCTCGCGGACGGATTTGAATCCAAGAAACGTCTGTTTATCGGGCTCTTGTCCGGAACCAGCCTCCTGCTTCTGGGTGCGATGGTCCTGGCCTGGGTCATTCCCTACATCGGCCTGCAGGCCATCCATCCCCTTGCCCCCTGGCTGCTGGGAGGCATACTTGCCCTCAGCGCCGGGCTCGTTGTGTGGTCCACCTCCGCTCTGATCCTGAATATCCTCTGCAAGCGCCCACTGCTCTTCTCCCGCAAGATCCGGGGGATCACCGTCAAGTGCTTTCTGCCCCTGATGACCCAGGTGGGCAAGATCATCGGGATTTCCCAGGAAAAGGTCCGGGCCTCCTTTATCAGAGTGAACAATGACATGGTCATCTCCGAAGGGCGATGCTATTCCCCGGAAGAGATCCTTCTGCTTATGCCCCATTGCCTGCAGAACAGCCGCTGCAAGTACCGTTTGACTCAACTTTCGGCGTAACTTTATTGCATTCAACAAGCTAAGATCTTTGACATAATTCCTTATTTAGGCCGAAAAAGTCGATTGCTGTCCCGAATATGGCGGAAATTAGGGCCTGGTAGATTTCCTCTACAAAGTCACCTGCTGCCTGTAGCTTGGCTATGGCTAGCTCGAGAATGCGCTGCAAGGCCATCATAAAGCTGAGGTCTTTCATTTCCTCGCAACAGGCCCGAAACAAGGCCCCGAATGTCCGGGGATCATCTTGACGACGCTGCTCCAAGGCCAAGAACATGTAGCGGACCATGACAATGGAAGTATGGGCGATCTGGCTATCGAAGTCCCTGGTCT